>JAFOJB010000045.1 GCA_017420455.1 Blautia sp. | reverse complement strand
GTCCCCTTTTCTCACTTTTCTCAGGAGGAGAGGAATTGTGAAAAAGACAAGGATCAGGATGAAGGATATCGCGGACCGGGCCGGCGTCAGCACGGTGACGGTTTCCAAGGCCCTGTCAGGGCAGAGGGGAGTCTCTCAGAAGGTGAGGGAGCAGATCCTGCAGCTTGCGGAGGAGATGGGGTATCAGCCTGCTGAAAAACAGAAAAGCACCCGGATCAGTTATACCGTCGGAATCATCGTGGCAGAGCATTTCCTGGGAAAGGTCACCAGCTTTTACGGAGAGATGCTCCTGAAGATTTCCGAGGAGATCGCCAGGATGGAATGCATCTCGAAAACAGAGCTCATTACCGACCGGATGGAGGGCAGCGCTTTCCTGCCGAAGATCCTGGGGGAGAGCCTGGACGGCCTGATCGCGCTGGGAAGCCTGCAGGAACGGTATCTGGAGAAGATCCGCGCCGAAACCGATATACCCGTGGTATGCCTGGATCACGCTCCGGTCAGCCCGGAGATGGACTGCGTGGTTTCCGACGGATTCTACGGAACCTATCAGCTCACAAATCATCTGTTTGCCATGGGACATCAGAGGATCGGCTATGTCGGAACACTGTTTTCCACAAAGTCCATTACGGAAAGATATCTGGGGTATTACTGGTCTCTCATGGAGCACGGACAGCAGGTCAGGGAGGACTGGATTCTCAGGGACAGGGAGAACGGCAGCGAAGCCGCCGGCGGGGATCTTTTCATTCTTCCGGAGAAGCTTCCCACCGCTTTTGTCTGCAACAGTGATTATACGGCCGCCTGCCTGTGCAGTGTCCTGAAAGAAAAGGGGCTTCGATGTCCGGAGGATATCTCCATCACCGGATATGATAATTTTGCCTATCCCTGGATCTGTGACCAGCTTTTTACCACCTACGAAGTAAACGCAGTGAAAATGGTAAAGAAAGCGGTGAGCATTCTGCTGCATCGCATGAACGGGGATTATATGCGAAAAGGCATCAGATGCGTGACGGGTCATCTGATTGAAAGAGACAGCGTACGGAAATTGAATTAGTGCACAAAATTCACGGCCCCGTATTGTTTAAAATGTGGCTAAATACTTAATTAACTTGCGGTTTTCCGGAATTGCTATAAGATAATATTGACAGAAATACAAGGCCAAAGTTAACTTTTTTTGTAACCCGCAGACATAGTTTCAGAAAAAAGGAGGAACAGTATGAAGAAACTTATCGCATTGGTTCTTTCGTCAGCGATGGTGCTGACAGGAGCATTATCTGTATCCGCGGCGGAAGTAACGGAGCTCCCAAGAGAAGAGACTCTGTATTTCGGCGGCCAGCAGTGGGGTACCGTCAACAGCTATAACCCCATCGGCACGAACCAGAATAACGCAATGGCTACGACAGCACAGCTTCTTGGCAGCCGTACCCTGATGTTCGAAACCCTGTATATGTACAATTTCCTTGACGGCTCCCTGACCCCGCTCCTGGCAGACGGTGATTATTCCTGGAACGATGATCTTACAGAGCTGACCATCAAGCTGAAAGACGCAGCGAAATGGAGCGACGGCACAGATGTCACCTCTCAGGACGTGATCCGTACCTTTGATATCGGCGTAGAGATCGGAAACAATACCGGTACCGGCTACGGCGCATATATCGACAGCATCGAAGCTGTTGATGACAAGACCTTCGTGATCAAGGCAGCTGTCACAGAGGATGGAAATCCTGTGAACCCGCTGAAGGTCAACGATTTCCTTGGCGGCGTATTCATTGCCCAGGCAGCATGGATCGATGCGGTTGTTGAGCGCAACGGCGGAGACGCCACTGCCATCCTGAACGATGCCGCAGAGGATGTTGTATGGTCCGGCCCGTATACCAAATATTTCGACGACGATCAGAAGGTTGTCCTTGTCCGCGACGACAACTACTGGGGCCAGGATGCTTCCATGTGGGGCAAGCTTCCGGTTCCGAAATATATCGCACATGCCATCTATGCAGACAACGCAGCTACGGAAGTTGCCTTCAAGGCAGGCGAGATCGATGTAGACCAGCAGTTCCTTCCGAACATCCAGAATACCTGGCTGGAAGAGGGACTTCCGATCTCCACCTACATGGAAGAAGCACCCTACGGCGTATGCCTTACCATGCCCACTGCCTGGTACAACATGAACAATCCGATCCTGGCAGAGAACACCGCTCTCAGGAAAGCCATTGCCATCGCGGTAGATTATGATACCATCATCGCGAACGCCATGACAAACCAGAGCCCGTCCTTCGCAGATGTTCCCAGATCCCTGATGAACCCCACCGAGGGCGAGCAGGCTCTGTACGACCACGACGCAGTAGCGGATCTTCAGTTCGCCGGCAACGATATCGACGGCGCAAATGCCCTTCTGGATGAAGCAGGCATCCTGGACAGCGATGGAGATGGCTGGAGAGAGATCGACGGAAATAAGATCAGCCTCAACGCTGTCTGCCCGAACGGCTGGACAGACTGGATGGCAGCAATGGAAGTCGTTGCCGCGGCCGGAAAGAACATCGGCGTAGAGATCACCACTCTGTTCCCGGAATGGGATACTGTACAGACAGTATTCACCAACCCGAACCAGACCGAGTATGATATCTTTATGTGGTCACCGGATGGTGCCGGACCCTCCATGCCCTGGGGCCGTATCCGTCAGTTCCTGGACGGAGACCTGGTAGGGATCGAGAACAACTGGACCGGAAACTGGGGCCAGTATTCCAACGAGCGTGCCACCGAGATCGTACAGCAGATCCCGCTGACCTCCGATCCGGAGGAGCTGAAGGCTCTGTACACCGAAGCAATCCAGATCTATCTCACCGAGGTTCCCAGCTTCTCTCTGATGTATCGTCCTGCAGTGTTCCACGCTGTAAACGAGAGTGTATGGACCAATTTCCCGGAGGATGGCGACGGAAGGAATATCCCGCCGGCAGACTGCACCGATGGTTACGGAATCGCAGCTCTGTATGACCTGGAACTGGTCGGCTGATGAAGAATGAGGTAAACACGCCGAATCCTGTAAAAGGGTAGGATCTTTCGAAAAATGACCTGAGCAGGTTGTTTACAGACAGATTCTGAGGCATGCGGCCATGCTTCCATGGGAAGCATGGCCGTTTTTCAAAAGACGAGAGGAATGTGTATGAAAGGCTATCGGAAATATTTCGGCAAGAAAATCATCTGGTTCCTGATCACACTGGTAGTCGCAGTATTGTTGAACTTTATTCTTCCCAGACTGATGCCCAACGACCCAGTAGCCGCCATCACGGGAAAGATGGCCCAGGGTCTGACAGATGCCAGCGCCGCCCAGCGGATCTATGAAAAATATCAGGAAGAATTCGGGACCAACAAACCGATCATCCAGCAGTTTTTTATCTTTGTGAAAAACCTTTTCCACGGGGATCTGGGCACCTCCTTCAGCCAGTATCCCAGAAAGGTTAGCGATATCATCTCAAGCTCCATTCTCTGGACCATCGCGCTTCAGTTTCCTGCCATCATCGTGGGATGGCTGCTGGGAAATCTTCTGGGAGCCCTGGCAGCATATATCCGCAAGGGCTTTGACAAGGTGCTGCTCCCGGTTTCCCTGTTTCTGAGCAATATTCCTGCCTTCGGCATGGCGGTAATGCTGCTGGTGCTTTTTGCGGTGAAGCTGAAGATCGCCCCGACCTCCGGCGGATACAATTTCGATATGATCCCCAATTTCAGCTGGAGATTCGTCAAATCCGTGATCTCCCACTACCAGCTCCCTTTCTGGAGCATCGTGCTGGTTTCCATCGGCGGACAGGCTGTCGGAATGCGGTCCATGTCGATCTATGAGCTGAATGCAGACTACGTGAAATATGCCCGTTTCCTTGGAATCAAGGACAGAAAGATCGTGGGTTATGTTTTCCGGAATGCCATGCTTCCCCAGATCACAGGACTTGCGATGTCCATCGGTACCATGGTGGGCGGCGCCCTCGTGGCAGAGATCATTTTCAGCTATCCGGGGCTTGGAAGCACCATGTTTTCCGCGATTTCAGGAGGCGACTATCCGTTGATCTCGGCGACCACGCTGATCATTACGCTGATGGTCCTGGTGATCAGTTTCCTTCTGGACATCATCTACGGATTCATTGATCCGCGGGTAAAAGCCGCGCAGTTCGATTAAAGGAGGGGTGGAGCCATGAAAAATACATTACGTCAGATTTTCCATTCCTCGAAGTTTGTGGTGGGCTTTCTCATTTTTGTCGGGCTTCTGGCAGTCATTTTCATCTATCCGGTCTTTCATCCGGGAAATCCCCTGGATATGATCGGCGTCGGAACCTTCGCGAAGCCCGGAACCTATGTGTCCCTGTATGACAGTGTGACCACCCAGACCCAGGTGCTGAAGCTTCCGGAGGCTGCGGACAAACGTCTGGCAAAGGTCCTTTCGGATGAGGACCGCGTCAAGATCGTAAATTATCTTACAGCCATCGAGGTGGATGTGGAAGGCCTGGATTATTCGGATACAGACGCTCTTCTGGAGGCATGGAGAGCAAATTACGACGAAAGCCTGAAGCCGAAGGGCATGACAAAGGCAGAACGGAACTATTATAAGAGGCTGAATAATTCTCTGAACAGCATGGGCTCCCAGGGAGAAATGATCGTCACCGAAAAGGATCCCTCCGGAGAGGAAAAACAGATGGCTGTCATCGGAACAGAGGATTATGTAAATGTCAAAGATGTGGCCAATACCAAAAACCTGGTCTTCGGAACCGACAATTTCGGAAGAGATGTGCTGAAGGAGCTGGTCTCCGCGGCGAAAACCTCCATCCAGATCGGTCTGATCGCGGGAACCGTAGCTACCTTCATCGGTCTGCTGCTGGGACTCCTTTCCGGTTATGTGGGCGGGCTGCTGGATGACATCATCATGTTCATCACGAATATTTTCACTGTAATTCCCAGCTTCGTCCTGCTGATCCTGATCTCGTATTCCATCGGTCAGGACAAGCGAGGCGCTCCTGTGGTGGCTCTGGTAATCGGTCTTACCAGCTGGACATGGACAGCCCGTTCTGTCCGTTCCCAGGTCATTTCCCTCCGGAACCGGGACCATGTAAACCTGTCCCGCCTTTCCGGCCACAGCCTGGGCAGGATCCTTCTGACAGATATCCTGCCGTATATCGCCAGCTATGTAGTGATGGCCTTCATCCTCCAGGTATCCAGCGGAATCCTGGCGGAGGCGCAGCTGTCCCTCCTGGGCCTGGGACCCAAGACCACAGAGGTTCCGACCCTGGGCCTTATGATGAACTGGGCCATGCTGTACTCTGCGCATCTGAACGGTTCCTGGTGGGCGTATTTCCCGGTGATCTTCACGATCACGCTGATCTCGTTTTCGCTGAATCTGATGAACACAGGTCTTGACCAGGTGTTCAATCCGACACTGCGGGATTAAGGAGGGATGAATATGGGAAAGACAATGCTGGAGGTCAGAGGACTTACCACAAAATATGTAACCAGGTTCCATGAGGACGTCTATGCCGTGGATCATGTGTCCCTGACGATCGAGGAAGGAAAAAGCCTTGGAATCGCCGGAGAGAGCGGCTGCGGAAAATCCACCCTGGCTCTTAGCCTGATGGGGTATTATTTTCCGCCGCTGCACTATATCGGCGGAGATATCATCGTAGACGGAAAAAACATTCCCGGCCTCGATCCTGACACGGTGCGGAAAAATGTGCTGGGAAAGGATGTGGCCTACATTCCCCAGG
>JAFOJB010000504.1 GCA_017420455.1 Blautia sp. | reverse complement strand
TACTCCAATTCCAAATCCTGCTCAGAGCTTGTCACACATTCCTATGTGAACAGCTTTTTTCAGGGCAAGGATGCGCCAGTGGTTTCAACGGCACGCGCAGGGAATGTGATTGGCGGAGGGGATTTTGCATCTGACCGCATCATTCCGGACTGTGTGCGCGCTGCGCTGGAGCACCACGAGATGGTCATCCGGAACCCTTATTCCGTACGTCCCTTCCAGTTTGTGCTGGAGCCGGTCATGGCTTACCTTCTGGTCGCCATGGCTCAGTACGACGATCCGGCCCTCGCCGGAAACTATAATATCGGTCCTGATGAAGGGGACTGTCAGCAGGCAGGCACCCTGGCAAAGGCTTTCTGCGGGAGCTGGAAGGAACTTACGGGGCAGGAGATCGCGCTTGCCATCCGTACGGACGAAAATGCCCCCCGGGAGGCGAATTTCCTGAAACTGGACTGTTCCAGGGCGAAAAGGGTCTTCGGGTGGAAACCCGTCTGGAATACCCGGAAGGCTCTTGAAAAAACTGCGGAGTGGACGATGTGCTATGCCGAAAACGGGAATATCCGCCAGTGCATGGAGAACCAGATCCGCTCTTTCCTTGAGGACGAAGCGAGAGAGCTGCAGGGAGGAAATGAATTTTGAAAACAGTAATTCTGGCCGGCGGCTTCGGGACCCGTTTCTCGGAGCAGTCCGAATATAAACCAAAGCCGATGATCGAGATCGGCGGTATGCCCATCATCTGGCATATCATGAAGGAGTATTCCTATTATGGCTTTCACGATTTTGTGATCTGCGCAGGCTATAAGCAGCACATCGTGAAGGAATGGTTCGCGGATTATTTTCTGTATACCTCCGACATCACCTTCGATCTGACCCAGGGCAACAAGGTGATCGTCCACAACCAGCGGACAGAGCCCTGGCGTGTGACTATTGTGGATACGGGTCTTCATACCATGACCGGCGGCAGGATCAAACGGATCCAGGAATACATCGGAGATGAGACTTTTATGATGACTTACGGCGACGGCGTCTGCGATGTGGATATCAGGAAGCTGGTAGAGTATCATAAAAGCCATGGGAAGATCGCCACGCTGACGGCAGTGTATCTGGACCAGTCGAAGGGCGTTCTGGAGATCGGCGGGGACAACGCGGTGCGCTCTTTCCGCGAAAAGAACGCCATGGACGCGGCCCCCATCAATGCGGGGTATATGGTGCTGGAACCCGAGATTTTCGATTATATTGAAGACGATCAGACGATCTTTGAGCAGTATACCATGAGCCGCCTGATCGAAAAGGGCGAACTGATGTCCTACGAGCATAAGGGTTACTGGCAGTGTATGGACAACAAGAGAGAAAAGGATATTCTGGAAAATCTCTGGGAGCAGAAGAAGGCTCCCTGGAAAAAGTGGGAAGACTGAGGGAGAGGAGAGCCAATGGCGAACTGGGAAAACGAGCAGCAGGCAAGAGAAGAGATAAAAAGCCTGGTGGCAGAATATTATCACAGATTTAAGGAGGGGCACAGCACCTTCCGGCCGGGTGACCGGATCAATTATGCCTCCCGGGTATATGATGAGAAGGAAATGTGCAGCCTGACAGACGCAATGCTGGATTTCTGGCTCACAACGGGGCGTTTCGCGAAGGAATTCGAGAAGGAATTCGCTTCCTGGATCGGCGTGAAATACGCCCATCTGGTGAATTCCGGCTCCTCTGCGAATCTCCTGGCCTTCATGGCGCTCACCGCGCCGGAGCTTAAAGAAAGGCAGATCCGTCCAGGGGATGAGGTGATCACCGTGGCCTGCGGCTTCCCCACCACCATCGCGCCTATTCTGCAGTATGGGGCGGTGCCGGTCTTTGTGGACGCCGACATTCCACAGTACAATATCGATCCAGGATTGCTGGAAGGCGCGGTATCCGAAAAGACGAAGGCGGTCATGATCGCCCATACGCTGGGAAATCCCTTTGATATCGGAGCGGTGAAGGAGTTCTGTCAGAGGCATAACCTGTGGCTCATTGAGGACAACTGTGATGCCCTCGGATCGCTCTATTCCTATAAGGGAGAAACAAAATATACAGGTACCTGGGGAGATATCGGAACCAGCAGCTTTTATCCGCCTCATCACATGACCATGGGCGAGGGCGGCTGCGTATATACGGACGATCCGCTTCTTCACAGGCTGCTCCTTTCCTACCGGGACTGGGGAAGGGACTGTATCTGCCCCTCCGGGATGGACAACCTGTGCGGCCATCGGTTTGACCAGCAGTTCGGCGAGCTGCCCAAGGGATATGATCATAAATATGTCTACAGCCACTTCGGCTTCAACCTGAAGGTTACGGAAATGCAGGCAGCCATCGGCTGCGAGCAGCTGAAAAAGTTCCCGTCCTTTATAGAAAAACGCCGGGAAAACTGGGAGAAGCTTTCCCGGATCCTTGAGAAGGGAAAGGAATACTATATCCTTCCGGAACCGGAGAAAAACAGCATTCCTTCCTGGTTCGGCTTTATGCTGACGGTGAAGCCGGAAAAGGGGATCCAAAGAAACGAGGTCACGAAGTATCTGGAGAGCCATAATATCCAGACAAGGCTTCTGTTTGCCGGCAACCTGACGAAGCATCCCTGCTTCGATTCTATCCGCGGGACAGATGCCTATCGCGTGGCGGGCAGCCTGGAAAAAACGGACTATATCATGAACAATTCCTTCTGGGTAGGCGTTTATCCGGGAATGACAGAGGATATGATCGAATATATGGGACAGATGATCCTGGAAGCGGCCGGAATCCCCGGGAACGGCTGAGGAAAAGGATTCACGCTTCCATGACATACAAGGATACGAAAGCTGTGCACAGTCTGACAGAACGTCAGGCTGTGTGCAGCGTCTCCATGTCGGGAAAATGAAAAACAGAAAGGTCTTGGGAACAGGAATGAAAACCAGAGTATCGGATTATATCGCAGATTGGCTGGTAAAGCAGGGGGTTACAGATTGTTTTCTGGTAAATGGCGGAGGCGCCATGTATCTGGATGATTCTCTGGGCCATCACCCCGGCATGCACTGTCTGTACCAGCACCACGAGCAGGCCTGCGCCATGGCCGCGGAGGGGTATGCGAGGGTAAACAATAAAATGGCCGTCGTCTGTGTCACCACAGGTCCTGGAGCGACCAACGCCATCACCGGCGTTGCCGGCGCATGGATGGATTCGATCCCCATGCTGGTGCTTTCCGGACAGGCAAGATATGCCACCACCGTCTACGCCTCCGGCCTGAAGCTGCGGACACGGGGAGTCCAGGAATTTGATATAATCGGCAGCGTGGGAAATATGACAAAATACTGCGAGCTGGTCCGGGAGCCGAAGGACATCCGGAGATGCCTGGAGAAAGCGTATTACCTTGCGAGGGAAGGAAGACCCGGCCCCTGCTGGCTGGATATTCCGCTGGATGTACAGTCGGCCATGATAGATCCGGAGGAGCTTCCTCCCTTCCAGGAAGAAGAAAAGATGACAGAGGTTCCGGAGGCGGAGATCGAAGCCATCATCCCGAGGCTTCTGGCGGCAAAACGGCCGCTGATCTATCTGGGAAATGGCGTGAGACTTTCCGGCGCCTCTGCCGCGGCGAGAAGGCTCATCGAGACCTGGCGCGTTCCGGTGGTGAACGGAATGGGCAGTGTGGACGCGGTGGAAACAGATTTTCCTTATTATGTGGGAAGAAACGGGACCACGGGGGACCGGGCCGGCAATTTTGCCGTGCAGACCTGTGACTTCCTGCTGTCTCTGGGAAGCCGTCAGAGCTTTTTCCAGACCGGGTTTTATCATGAGCACTGGGCACCTTACGCGTACAAGATCCTGAACGATATCGATCCGGAGGAGCTTCAGAAGGACAGCCTTCACGCGGATCTTACCGTCTGCTGCGATGCCGGATACCTGATCAGCCAGCTCCAGAAGAGAACGGAAGGCATGAAGCTGCCGGATTTCTCCGGCTGGCTGGAAACCTGTCTTCAGTGGAAGAAGGACTACCCTGTGGTGCAAAAGAGACATTATTCCTCGGATAAGGTGAATCTTTACGCATTCTATGATACCATGACCAGGCAGATGCCGGCAGAAGCAGACCTGGTGGTCAGTGTGGGAACCTCCCGGGTGGCGGGAAGCCAGGCGGCTTACCTGAAAAAAGGTCAGAGATTCTATACCAATCCCTCCATGGCCGCCATGGGATTCGACCTGCCTGCAGCTGTCGGTGTCTGTATCGGGAGAGGCAGGAAGAAGACGGTACTGGTTACCGGGGAGGGAAGCTTCCAGATGAATCT
>JAFOJB010000503.1 GCA_017420455.1 Blautia sp. | reverse complement strand
GAATGCAGCATCAGTGCCGCTGTAATTAAGATCAATGTACGTTTCGTAAGTCTGCACCTCCGAAAAAAAAATTTTTTTTAAAAACATTTGACATCAGGTTCCTTTTATAGTATACTACTATTTGTCGTCAGGGACAACATAAAAAATTCAAATGTGCGATAGTGGCGTAGTTGGTAACGCGCGACCTTGCCAAGGTCGAGACCGCGGGTTCGAGCCCCGTCTATCGCTCTCAGGTTTCCGGTATTTCCGGAAACCTTTTTTTGTGCGATAAAGCAGCCAAACGTGCGCCATGCCTGCACGAGCGCACACTTGACGGCGAACGGTCATCGAAGGGCATGCCCTGAGATGAGCGATATCGCGGATCGGACAGATTCTGAACAGACAGGGCTGCGGGAACGGAAATACTTCCTCTCCTGCAGCCCTGTCTTTTGTACAGATTCTTTTTCAGAATAATCAATAATCAGTGATGGAACAGACGAATCCCCGTAAAAGCCATCACCATGCCGTATTTATTACAGGCCTCGATGACAGCATCGTCCCGGACAGAACCGCCCGGCTCAGCTACATATTTCACGCCGCTCTTTCTGGCCCGTTCAATGTTGTCGCTGAAGGGGAAGAAGGCATCGGAGCCAAGAGTCACCTCTGTCATCTGGTCCAGCCAGGCTCTCTTCTCCTCCCGGGTGAATACCTCCGGCTTTTCGGTGAAGATCTTCTCCCAGGCGCCGTCTGCCAGTACATCCATATACTCCTCGCCGATATATACGTCGATGGCGTTATCCCGCTCAGCCCTGGAAATTTCCGCCCTGAAAGGAAGGGAAAGAACCTTCGGACACTGGCGGAGGAACCAGTTGTCTGCCTTCTGGCCCGCGAGCCGGGTGCAATGTACTCTGGACTGCTGTCCTGCTCCTACGCCGATCGCCTGCCCGTCCCTGACAAAGCACACGGAATTGGACTGGGTATATTTCAGGACAATGAGAGAAATCTTCATATCTCTCTTTGCTTCCTCGGGAAGCACCTTGTTCTCCGTGACGATATTGGAGATCAGGGCATCATCGATGGCCAGCTCCTGGCGGCCCTGTTCGAAGGTCACGCCGAATACTTCCTTGTGCTCCAGCGGAGCGGGGGCATATTCCGGATCGATCTCGATGATATTGTAATTTCCTTTTTTCTTCTGCTTCAGAATTTCCAGAGCTTCTTCCGTATATCCGGGAGCGATGACGCCGTCAGAAACCTCTCTCTTGATGAGAAGGGCTGTATCCTTATCACAGATATCAGACAGCGAGATAAAATCTCCGAAGGAAGACATTCTGTCCGCCCCTCTGGCTCTTGCATATGCACAGGCGATGGGAGAGAAATTCTTCCAGTCCATATCATCGACCCAGTAAATCTTCGCCAGTGTCTCCGTAAGGGGAAGGCCGATGGCAGCCCCTGCCGGAGAAACATGCTTGAACGAAGTGGCCGCGGGCATTCCCGTAGCTCTTTTCAGATCTCTTACCAGAAGCCAGCCGTTAAACGCGTCCAGGAAATTGATATAGCCCGGCCTTCCACTGTGTACGGTGATGGGCAGATCGCTTCCATCTGCCATGTAGATCCGGGAAGGCTTCTGGTTCGGATTGCAGCCATATTTTAATGTTAACTCCTTCATGTTCATCCTCCATTGCCTGCAGTATATTCTGCCGCTGCACGCACTTTATCTGTTTTTATTGACAATACGGGTTTCTGTCTTTCCATCTGCAAGATCGATGGTCCGCACGAAGAGGGATACCTTGTTATCCTCATTCAGGCTGCTCCACAGAAGCTCTGTAAATTCGTCGATATCATCCGGAATCTCCACCTGCTCCGGTTCTCCTTCGAAGCTGGGAAGCGGATTGCCGTCGCCTTTATAGGTATGGATAAAATGTCCTTCGCCCGCCAGCGGTTTTTCGTAGGCAAAGGTATATCTCACACACTGGGAAGGATCGCCGTGATCGCTTTTCAGGATGGACAGGGCGTAGGAAAAGCTTCCCTCCCCTGTCTCCAGGATACCCGAAATCCTGGGAGTATAGTTCGGCGCATCCGGTTCGAATTCACGGCATCTCAGGGACTGTTCAAAGGTTTCTCCCTTTGACATGCCCTCATAAATGGTATCCGTCTGATCCCCGTTGGTGACGATGGTCCTGTTGTCCAGTACCCGTACCGGGGCATAGATGATCAGGCTGGGATCCTGCAGTTTGGAGGGATCGAAAGCTTCCGTGCGGATTCCTTCCCCCTCTGTCACAAAGATCCTGTTTCTGCTGTTCACGCTTCTTCCCATGATGAAATATGCCGTGACAGCTTTGGAACCGTCCTTCGACCTGCCGATGATGATCCCGCGGCCGGGATATGCGTTCTCTTTCAGATATTTATCCAGAATGATCTCCATTATTATTTCCTTTCTGTATTCAGGCACAGCATGCTATGTG
>JAFOJB010000502.1 GCA_017420455.1 Blautia sp. | reverse complement strand
GGAAGAGGCGGCCGGAATTTCCGTTTCTGGACGAAGAGAGAGAGGACCTGGTACTGATTCACAGATTGAAAAAAGGAAACCTCTTTTTCGCCATGAATCCTACGGAACATCCGCTGACCGTGTTTTACCGGTTCGGGGAATTTTTCGAAGAAAAAGCATGGATAACGGCCGGATGGAGGGAACAGGAAGACGGAATCTGCTGGGAAAGCATTCCGGACAGGAAGGAATACTTTACGGCGGTTCTTCCGCCTCATGGCAGCACGCTTCTGTTTCTCACACAGGAACCGCTGAGGGAGGAACCCGGCAATCTCTGGGATCTGGATGCATGATCCCGGTGCAGAAGGCACCATTACGCTGAGCGGTCTTTCAGGCCCATACCATACCATATCATATCATATCATATCACAGCATCTGGCTGCATTGCACCGGAAAAGTATCGGGAAGACCGCAGCACAGGATAAGGAGCAAGGCGGAACGGCAGGGTCGTGAAAAGGATCCTTTCGATTCAAAGTTTCCGCTTTACCCATAGAAACACTATACTATAATACTTATCAGAAAACAGGAGGAAAAAACATGAAGAAACAGATTTCCATGGTCATGGCGGGAATGCTTGCAGCATCAGTACTTGGCGCAGTCCCGGCGGCAGCAGAAGAGAAGGTTTCCTTTACCATCTTCAACTCCAAAAACGAGCTCCAGGAGATCCTGGAGGAAACCGCCGCAAAATACGGCGAAGAAAACGGTGTGGATATTGAGGTCTATTATTCCAGCGATACCGTAGCAGCGCATCTTTCCACCCGTTATGCTTCCGGTGCGCCGTACACTCTGAATATGACGGATGCGAAGGATATCTATATCCTCGGGGAAGAGTACGGATATGATATGAGCGGCGAGGACTGGGTGAAGGATACGGATTATGCGATCTCTGTCGACGGAAAGGTCCTCGGCTTTCCGTTCTGCATCGAGGCGAGAGGAATCCTTTTCAACGCGGATGCCATTGAAAAGACTCTTGGAGAGGCCTTTGATCCCGCAGCTATTGTGACACTGGATGATTTTGACGCTTTCTGCCAGAAGCTGGTGGACGCAGGCATGGAGACCCCCACCTCTATCCTGAAACCGGACTGGTCTCTTGCAGCGCATTATCTGCAGCAGGTATATGAAGAGCGCGAGGACGTGCAGGGCTTCATTGATTCTCTGTACGATGGCACCTGCGATCTGATGGCGGATGAGAAATTCAATTCTCTGATGGATACCTTTGATGTCCTGAAGAAATACAACGCTTTTGCAGACGCTCCGATCACCGCGGAGGATGAGCTGGTGCATATGATGATGTCTGAAGGCGATGTGGCCTTCCAGTTCGGCGGATGCTGGGAGTGGAACGATATCATCGACTACGATTACACCGGAAATGTCGGCATGATGCCGGTTCCGCAGAACATGACAGATCTTGCCACAGGGTGTCTTGTAGGCGGCGGTTCCAAGTTCTTCTATGTTGATAACAGCGAATATACCACAGATGCGCAGCGTCAGGCGGCATGTGATTTCCTGAACTGGCTGGTATCCTCTGATGAGGGAAAATTCCTGATCTCCGATACCTGCGGCTGTGTATCTCCTTTCTCAAACAACGATGTACCCTGCACCAACGATCTGGGCGCTTATGTAAAGAAATTTGTTGACGAAGGAAAGCTGATCCCCAACTATGACTATGATCCTGATGATCATTATTCCGTGCTTGGAGCGGAGATGCAGAAGTATCTGGATGGCCAGATCGACCGCGCAGGTCTGGCAGAGGCGATCCAGAATTACTGGGCAAACGCAAATGTGATCCAGCACGGCTAATCCGTACTGAAAAATCAGCCTGATCCGGGAAAACTGACAGGGGCTCAGTCCGATCCGGAAAAACTGACAGGAGCTTTTCCTGATTCGGCACAAAGAACAGGAAGACTGACAAAAAGGCATGGGGCCGGGACGGTTCCGTCATCCGTCGGGAAACGGTGAAGGAAAGTCCTGAATGAATAAGGGAACGCCTGCAGACTGAACTGCTCCTCCCGAGGGGGGATGAGCCTGCAGGCGTTTCTGTTATTCATGCAGGATGCGCGCCTGTGCTTCGCCGACTGACGGCGCTGACGTTCAGCGCATGACCAAACCGGGAGGCGGGACCAACGCGGTATCTGATTCAGAATAGAATGACCATTTTGACCTGACTTTTCGTTTCCGGATAAGAGAAGGCAAAAAAAACAGGTCAGAAAGTGCAGCCATGCATTGTGACTTCCGGGATATCATAGTATGATAAACGGGAAAAAACGTGTCTGCAAAAAGGAGGAAAAGAAATGGCAGTATTTCAGGTTGATTTTATGGCGGAGTCGTTGGGGAGAACTGTTCCGATCATCGTGATCCTTCCCACGGATAAGGTGTATTTCCCGGGAATGCCCAGGAGAGAAGAGGGGAAGCCCTATAAGACTTTGTATCTGCTTCATGGTATTATCGGTGACTGTACAGACTGGCTGTACGGAACCAGGATCCGCAGATGGGCGGAGGAGAAGGATCTGTGTGTGGTCATGCCCTCCGGAGACAACGCATTTTATCTGGATCAGCCATGGGCGGGCAACTGCTACAGCGAGTTTATCGGCCGGGAGCTGGTGGAGTTTACCCGGAAGACGTTCCCGCTGTCCCATAAGAGAGAGGACACCTATATCGGAGGTCTGTCCATGGGCGGATATGGTGCCCTGTATAACGGGATGCGCTTCTGTGATACCTTCGGGGCTATCGTAGGACTCTCTTCTGCCCTGATGATCGATGAGACGATGCCCATAGAGGTGGAGAATCCTCGTTTTCCGGCAGAGAGGAACGATTACAAGCGGAGCATGTTCGGTCCGGATCTGGAGGAAGTGGTGCGGTCGGACAAGAACCTGAAAGTCATGGTGAAGCGGCTTCTGGAAGAGAAGAAGTCCATTCCGGACCTGTATCTGGCCTGTGGTGAGGACGATGGTCTGAAAGAAAAGAACGATGATTTTACTGCTTTTCTGAAGGAACAGGGAGTAGCGCATACCTATGTTACGGGACCAGGTTCTCACGAGTGGGACTTCTGGGATACCTATATTAAAAAGGCGCTGGAATGGCTGCCCCTGGAGGACGCCATTTCCGGACGTACCAGCGGAAACGTAGGGCTGGACTGAATCAGCGGAAGACGCTTTCTTTATGGTTTTCTTTGCGGCATTTCCCTTCTGGCTGCAAAAGAATCTTTGTCCGCGCCTGCAGGACGTAAAGCCCTTTGACTGTGGACAAAGATTCTTCTGCAGTCCGTCAGGACGCCAGACACCTTGAAAACACATGCAGTCCCCAGCCGGTGAGACCGTGAACTGTAACGGTATTTCAGGCAGATCACAAGATGCGCGGATGGCAGGAAAGGTCTTCTTTCATGGTCCTTTCCTGCGTGCGAAACCGGTACAGAAAGACAGAAGGGCGGCAGCTTATCGGTATAATCTCCTTGCCAGCGGTCTGGCGCTGGTCTTATAGGAAGCTCCGTTTCTGATCAGGGATATATCGACTACTTTGGAAAGAATCCTGTCGTATACAGCGATCAGGCAGGCATCCTCAGGCACGAAATACTGGTTTTGGGCAACCGAAACCAGCATTCCGTGCTTTTTTCCTTTTCGGATATGTCTGTGGATTTCCGCGTGGAAAAAGCTTTCCTCCACCGGCTCCGGTCTTTCTGTACGGGTGTCCAGTACGATGCGGAGAAGGGAATCGGAAAGGGCTGCGTCGAAGGTCTGGTATTCTTTTCCGATAAACGGGAGTACTGCGAAATTTTCACGGAAGATCCTGGAAAAGTATTCGGACAGAGGCATCTCTCCATGGAGAGACAGTCCGGGGTTCACATCCAGGTGCCTGATCACGGCGTTTCCTACCCTGAAATGCCATTTTTCGTCATTCTCCCAGAAATCCGGCCGGACGAATGCATCCTCCAGATAGAGAAAAGTTCTGTCTGGCAAGGCAGCAGAGTCCGCAGCGTTCAGGCTGCTGGTTTTCATGGAAACGGCGTTCGGGGTGAAGGCAG
>JAFOJB010000501.1 GCA_017420455.1 Blautia sp. | reverse complement strand
GCCGATCTGAAGCATTCCCTGATCGATCCACAGGGAGATTTTGTAAAAATCAACGAGCCGGATACCGAGGGAAAGACCAGAGTGATCACCGATGAGGAAGTAGGAGCGATCAAGACTACCAGATCCTCCGTCAAAAACATGCTTCCGAAGAAGATCTTCCAGAGAAAGGACCTGAAGGAAGAACTGGAATCCATGGATGGGACTTCTCTGGAGGACGATGAGGCAGAGGAGGAAGAGGAGGCCGCGCCGGCCCGGGAAAAGGAACCGGAGCAGAAAAAAGAAATCTTCCGGCAGAAAAGGAGAAAGCTGAAAAAGAGGAGAAATATAAGCCGCGCGGTCCCCATAGCGCTTTTGATCCTTGGCGCTGTTTTCCTGGTCTGGCTGATCATGTATATCGGCCGTGCGGCCGGCCTGCTGGGCGGGGACGGAAATCAGAATACAGGACGGATAAGGACCGAAACTGCGGGAAATGACCAGGAGGACGCCCTGGTGGTTCCGGACCTGGTGGGGATGACGGAAGCCGAGGCCCAGGAAGCAGCCAATGAGGTGCATCTGGGAATCAAGTTCTCAGGCCAGGAACCCTCCATACAGGAGAAAAACCGGATCTCCCGCACAGTACCTTCCGCAGGAACTCCGGTGCAGGAGAATTCCACCGTGGTATATTACCTGAGCACAGGCAGCCCGGATGTGACGATCCCGCAGGAGCTTTCCAACTACAGGGGGATCGACGCGGAGCAGGCCCTGAAGGATATGGGACTTTCGGTGACAGTGAGAAAGGAATATCCGGAACTGGACGATCAGGGCAGCGCCCTGGTAGAACCGGGATATGTCTACTATACCGAGCCGGCGGTCGGCAGCCAGGTGAAGGCAGGAGACAATGTGAACCTGGTCATCAGCCGCGGGATCAATTACGGAGATGGGGCAGAGGTGCCGGATGTAACAGGCAAAAACAAGAATGAGGCTGTCACCACTCTTGGAAAATGGATCGATATCCGCATCGAGGAGGTACAGAGCGATACCGTGCCGGAGGAAGAGGTAATCAGCCAGAGCCTTGAAGCAGGGACGCTTGCGGACCCGGACCAGCCCATTACCCTTACGGTGAGCTGCGGAAACAGAACGCCTCAGTCTGCAGAGACGGTTCAGGATACGGGGTCTGCCTCCGTGGACAGTGAACAGCTGGAGGCAGAAGCAGCGGCGGCCGCCGCCGGAGAGGTCTGGAAATGCACCCAGAGACTGAATGTGCCCGAGGGGTACAATGGCGAACAGGTGAAGATGGAGCTTGTCCAGGAGGTCGGAGGAGAGGTGAAGACGACCACCATACTGGAGGGAGAGCCGGTTTCCTTCCCCTATCAGCTGGATCTTACCGGAGCGCCGGGGGTATCCGGCGGTATCCTCTATGTGTATCAGATCAATTCCGAAGGAAATTATTATGAGCTGGGGCATTACAGAATTACCTTTGATAAAGTCGGGTGATCTATGACTGGAAAGATCATAAAAGGGATAGCCGGGTTTTACTATGTTTATGCCCAGGATAATGAAATTTACGAATGCAGGGCGAAAGGAATCTTCCGGAAGGACAATCAGAAGCCTCTGGTAGGAGACCAGGCAGAGATCGTGGTACTGGACGAGGCAGAGAAGGAGGGGAATATCATCCGCCTCCTTCCCCGGAAATCTTCTCTGGTCAGGCCTGCGGTAGCCAATGTGGATCAGGCTTTCGTAGTCTTTGCTGCGGAGAATCCCGCTCCTAACTACCTTCTCCTGGACCGGTTTCTGGTCATGATGGAGAAGCAGGAAATCCCATGCGCCATCTGCTTCAATAAAATGGATCTCCCGGAGGCAGAGGATGTTTCCAGGATGGCGCAGATCTATGAAAAAGCGGGTTATCCGGTGTTCCGGACCAGCGCCAGGGAAGGCGCGGGCGTCAGGGAGGTCCGGGAGTTTCTTCGGGGGAAGACTACGGTAACAGCCGGGCCTTCGGGAGTGGGAAAATCTTCGCTTACCAATTCCCTGCTTCCGCAGGCACAGATGAAAACCGGTGAGATCAGCAGAAAGCTGAAGAGAGGTAAGCATACTACCCGTCATTCCGAGATCGTCCCGGTAGGGGACGATACCTTCCTTGTGGATACGCCGGGGTTTTCTTCCCTGTATCTTCCGGAAATGGAGGCGGAGAGTCTTTCCCTGTATTTCAGGGAGTTCAGAAGCTTTGAGAAGGACTGCAGGTTCCAGGGGTGCCAGCATCTGAAAGAACCGGACTGCGGCGTGAAAAGAGCCCTGGAGACCGGGTCTGTCAGCAGAGAGAGATACGAAAACTACAGACTCCTGCGTCAGGAATTATCAGAAAAGAGGCGGTATTGATGAATTACAGATTTTGCCCATCTATCCTTTCGGCAGATTTCAACCGGCTTGGAGACCAGATGAGGATCCTTCAGGAATCCGGGATCGAGATCGTACA
This sequence comes from Blautia sp., assembly GCA_017420455.1. Classification (GTDB taxonomy): domain Bacteria; phylum Bacillota; class Clostridia; order Lachnospirales; family Lachnospiraceae; genus Blautia_A. The sequence goes on along the minus strand of JAFOJB010000501.1, from coordinate 4,600 downwards.
CATCGATGTCATGGACGGCATTTTTGTTCCATCCATTTCCTTTGGCATGCCGGTGATCCGGTCTATCCGTAAAGAAAGCTCTCTGTTTTTTGATGTACACCTCATGATACAGGAGCCGGAAAGATATATCCAGGAATTTGTGTCCTGCGGGGCAGATTCCATCACGGTCCACCAGGAGGCCTGCAGGGATCTGGCAGGGACGATCAGGAAGATCAAAGAGGCAAATGTAAAGGCGGGAGTATCCGTGAAACCGGAGACCCCCGTGAAGAGCATTCTTCCGGTACTGCCTGAGGTGGATATGGTCCTGATCATGACCGTCCAGCCAGGCTTCGGCGGTCAGAAATATCTTCCGGAATGTACCGAAAAGATCCGGGAGGTCAGAGCGCTCATCCGGGAAAATGGATACCACGCCGATGTCCAGGTGGACGGCGGCATCAACGACAGTACCCTGAGGACAGTGGTGGAGGCCGGGGCAAACTATCTGGTAGCCGGGTCTTATCTGTTTGGAGAAGACCTGCAGGGGAACGTAAGACGTGCCCAGGACAAGCTGCAGGAGATCAGGAAAATCGATAATATCTGAAAGCCTGGGAAGGGGCTGCATCCTGGATGCATGCAGCCCTTCCTTTTGCGTATAAGATGCTTCGCCGGAGTCCTTTTCCCCGGGAGAAAAGGGAAAGGCAAAGCGATGACGGGAACGTTTGTCCGGGTGTATGCATTCTGAAATGTTTTTTACGGGGAAACAGATCCTTCCCCCGGGAAAGAGACAGGGACTGGAATGAGTAAAGAGAAAAGACTGACAGCCGGCTGCTTTTTCTTTTTGTTTTTCTTTGCTCTGGCGTATCTGAATGTCAGGGCGGATGACGGCGGGCTGTTTATAGACAGTAATGCACAGGAGGTTTATACATATGCCGAAGGGCTTCCGGGTACCTCCTCCACGGCGATTACACAGACGGAGGATGGCTTTATCTGGATCGGAAGCTATGCAGGCCTTGCCAGGTATGACGGCAGGGTGTTCGAAACCTTCGACGCAGGGGATCTGATGAATATCTCCGATCTTATGCCGGATACGAAGGATGCCCTGTGGATTGCGTCGGTGGACAGGGGGCTTGTACACTACGATGACGGGCAGCTCACCTACCTTTCCGAGGAAATGGGAGTGTACGGGATCGAGGCGGAAAGCCTGGCAAAGGGGCCGGACGGAACCATCTATCTGGGAACCACAGAGGGGGTCTGGGAGCTTAAGGAAGGCGCTTCTCTGGAAAAACTGACGCTGGGAGAGCCCGATACCAGATTCATCGCGAAAATCCGGTGCCTGCAGGACGGCAGGATGATCTATATGACACGGGACCATCGTATGTACCTTCAGGAGGCGGAAAACAGGCAGATCAGAGAAATCACGAAGCCTTTCGGATACTTCCGGCCAAGATGCGTTTTCTGTCAGGAGAGCAGCGGACGGTTCTATGTGGGTACCGATGAAAATAAGGTGTTCGTACTGGACGATTCCTGCGAAGCTGTGGAAGAGATCACGATAGAAGGGCTCCAGTGCATCAATGATATCTATTGTGCGGGGGAAGATCTTCTCTACATCTGTTCCGACAGAGGCGTGGCGGTATACGACCACGGCAGGATCCGTTTACAGCGGCTGAAGATCAATAACTCTGTGGACCAGATGCTGAGGGACAGAGAGGGAAACCTCTGGTTTATGTCCTCCAGGCAGGGAATCCTGAAGGTGTCCCAGGGGAAATTCGGAAATATCAGCCAGAGTGCCGGCCTGGAGAGCATGGTAGTGAATGCGGTAGAGATGATCGGGAACCGGCTGTATATCGGCCAGGATAAAGGCCTGGAAATTCTGAGTACTTCTACCTGTGAAACCATGATCGATCCCGTCTTTAACCGGTTTTCGTCCATGCGTGTAAGAGCAGTCCATGGAGATGAGGATGGAGGAGTCTGGATCGCCACCACAGGAAACGGTCTGTTCCATTATACCGGCGGGAAGGGCTGGGTTACCTACGGAACCAGGCAGTATCCGAAGGTGATCACTTCGGACAACTTCCGATGCCTCATCCCCGACGGAGAGGATATGCTGGCAGGGACCGACAGCGGCGCCTACCGTATTACCACGGAAAAAGCAGAAAATGTGCTGGAGGATCCAAAGGAAATGAACTGCCGGGTGCTGTCTGTCCTGCCGCTGGGGGAGATCACCCTTTACGGCACCGACGGTTACGGGATCCATGTGGTGAAGGACCGGAAGGTGGTCAGGCGTATTACGACGGCAGACGGACTGCCCTCCAATGTCATCATGAAATTCTGCAGGGGCAGAAAATATGATGTGGTCTACATGGTCACCGGCAATGGCATCGCGTATCTGGATGAGGACCTGAAGACACATCAGATGGAACGGCTGGTCAATTCCAACAAGCTGGATTTCCTCCTGCCGGAGGACGGAAGCGCTCTGATCCTGACGGGAAGCGGCATCGTCCGCACCACGGAGGAAAAGCTGATGGAGGGAAAGAACGATTTCCTCTTTTATCAGCACCAGGACGGACTTCCCTTCGAGATCACGGCAAATTCCAACCAGTGTATATCCGGGGATACCCTTTATTTCTGCGGCTCAGAAGGGCTCGGGAGCCTTCGGATGGATTACGGGAAGGAGAATGAGCAGAAGCAGGACTATCAGCTGGTCATAGACAAGGTGGCGGCGGATGGGAAAAAAATGTATGTCCAGAATACGGGTAAATGTGTTCTGGATGAAAATATCCAGAGGATTGAAATAAACGCCCATGTGCTTACCTACAGACTGGAAAACCTGAAGGTCTTCTACTTCCTGGAGGGGTTTGACCAGACCCGGACAGTCGAACGGCTGCAGAAGCTGGAAAACATCAGTTATACGAATCTGCCGGGAGGCAGCTATACTCTTCATTTCGGCATTGTGGACAATGAAAGCCAGGAGGTCCTGCAGGAGATTCTGTTTCCCATAAAAAAGGAAAAGAAACTGATCGAAAGGACGGAGATTCATGTCCTGCTGCTCATCCTGGGAGCGGGGCTGGTTTCCGGTATCATGGCGCTCTTGTTCCGCGCCCGTTCAAAACGGCACGACCGGCGCCTGAAAGAAAAATATGAACAGAAGGAAAAGGAGCATCTGCAGGAGATCGCCTACAAGGATTACCTGACAGGCCTTTACAACCGCAATTATCTGGAGGTATGGAACGAAAAGGTCCTTCCCGGGGCCGCCTTCCCCATCACCTTCCTTTCGATAGACAGCAATGACCTGAAGAAGATCAACGATATCTATGGGCATAAAAGCGGAGATATCTATCTGCAGCATATAGCAGATATCCTGAAGCGGAATTTTGAAGGAGAAGACTACACGATCTTCCGGCTGGGAGGAGACGAATATCTGGTCCTCTGCACCGGCGTTGCAGAGGAGGAGGCCTGGGAAAAAGCGCAGAAAGCCAGGACGCAGGCGTCAGAAGTCTACGTGGAAAATGTTCCGATCACCTTCTGCCTGGGAAGCTGTTCCATGGATCAGGAGCATTTCAATTTCGATGAAGGAATGCGGCTGTCGGACCTTCGGATGCTGGAAGAAAAGGATATTGTCCACGGCAGAAAAAGTAAGGATTGAGACAGTTATTTCCGGATCGATCCTAAGCAGGAGAAAAGAAAAGGAGAAAGACAGAATGAAACTGGGAATTCTTGGCCTTCCCAACGTAGGGAAAAGCACTTTATTTAATTCATTGACTAAGGCCGGGGCGGAATCGGCGAATTATCCCTTCTGCACCATCGACCCCAATATCGGAATCGTGGCGGTGCCGGACGAGAGACTGGCTCTTCTGGGGAATTTTTATCACTCCAGAAAGGTGACGCCGGCGGTGATCGAATTTGTGGATATCGCAGGTCTTGTGAAGGGAGCGTCAAAGGGAGAAGGTCTGGGAAACCAGTTTCTCGCCAACATCCGTGAGGTGGACGCAGTGGTTCACGTGGTGCGCTGCTTTGCCGACCCGAATGTGGTCCATGTAGACGGAAGCATCGATCCTCTCAGGGATATCGAGACCATTAACCTGGAGCTGATCTTCTCAGACCTGGAGATCCTGGAACGGAGGATCGCCAAGGTGGCCAGGAGCGCCAAAATGGATAAAGAGGCCGGCAAAGAATACGAATTCCTGAAGAAGGTGAAGGCTTACCTGGAAGACGGGAATATGGCCATCACGCTGGAATGCGCCAATGAGGATGAGCAGGGCTTCCTGAACTCCTACAATCTGCTGACGGCAAAGCCTGTGATCTATGCGGCGAATGTCTCCGAGGACGATCTGCCGGACGACGGCGCCTCCAATGAAAATGTAAAAAGGGTAAAGGAGTTTGCCGCTTCCCGGAACAGCGAGGTATTTGTGATCTGCGCGAAGATAGAACAGGAGATCGCCGAGCTGGAGGACGACGAGAAAAAAATGTTCCTGGAGGACCTGGGAATCCAGGAATCAGGCCTGGAAAAGCTGATCCGGGCCAGCTACAGACTCCTGGGCCTTATGAGCTTTCTGACCTCCGGTGAGGATGAAACCAGGGCCTGGACGATTAAAATCGGTACGAAGGCACCGCAGGCGGCAGG
>JAFOJB010000500.1 GCA_017420455.1 Blautia sp. | reverse complement strand
GGTGCCCGAAGGGGAAGAAACGGCAAAAAAGACCTTCAACCCCCGGCTGGGAATCGTGGGCGGCATCTCCATTCTGGGGACCACCGGAATCGTCGAACCCATGAGTGAAAAAGCGCTGATCGAGAGCATCCTTGTGGAGATGAAGCAGCATCTGGCCTTCGGAGAAGAATACATGATCGTAACCCCCGGCAATTACGGGGCAGATTACCTTCGGGAGCATATGTCCCTGCCCTTTGAAAAAAACATCAAATGCAGCAATTACGTCGGCGAGACCATCGATATGGCCATAGACCAGGGAGCGAAAGGAATCCTGTTTATCTCCCATATCGGGAAATTTGTCAAGGTTGCAGCCGGCATTATGAATACACACTCCCACTGTGCAGACGGCAGGATGGAGATCCTGGCCTCCAACGCCATCCGGGCGGGAGCTTCCTTAGAGTGCGCGAAAGAGGTATTGGACTGCAATACCACAGACGATGCCCTGCAGGTCCTGGCAGACCAGGGGATTCTGAAGGACACCATGGAGGAGATCCTGCAAAGGATCCAGTTTTATCTGGACCACCGTTCCTACCGGCAGATCCTGCTTGGCGCGGTGATCTTTTCCAATGTCCATGGATATCTTGGCTCCACCAGGGATGCCGAAACACTGATCAGGAAAATAGGAGGTTCATGATATGGTACATTTTGTCGGCGCCGGTTCCGGCGCCCCGGATCTAATCACTGTCCGCGGAAAAAAATATCTGGAGGAAGCAGATGTGATCATCTATGCGGGCTCCCTTGTCAACCCGCAGCTGCTGGAGTATTCCAAGGATATCTGCACAATCTATAACAGCGCGAAGATGACCCTGGAGGAAGTGATCGAAGTGATGAAGAAAGCGGAGGCGGAGGGGAAGACCACCGTCCGGCTCCATACCGGGGATCCCTGTATCTACGGGGCCATCCGGGAGCAGATGGATCTGCTGGATACGCTTTCGATTCCCTATGACTACTGTCCCGGAGTCAGCGCGTTCTGCGGCGCGGCCAGCGCATTGAACCTGGAATATACCCTCCCGGATATTTCCCAGAGCGTCATCATCACCAGGATGGAAGGCCGGACGCCGGTACCTGCAAGGGAGAGCATCCAGTCCTTTGCGGCCCACCATGCCACCATGGTGGTATTCCTCAGCACCGGAATGCTGGAGGAGCTTTCCAGAAGGCTGATCGAGGGCGGCTATGAGCCGGATACCCCCGCGGCCATCGTCTACAAGGCCACCTGGGAGGATGAGAAATCCTTCGTCTGTACGGTAGAGACACTGGCCGAAACCGCAGCGAAGAACAACATCACCAAGACAGCGCTGATGATCATCGGAGATGTGGTAAAGAACGCCAGATATGACAGATCCAAACTGTATGACCCCGGCTTCACCACCGAATTCCGCAAAGGGACCGATCAGAATTCGTGAAGAGAGAGATCAGATTCTGGAAAGGAACCGACAGAATTCCGAAAAGAAACCGGTGCCGGAATCATGAAACTATCCGGCTTCGGTGCATGGAAGGATCGGGACAGAGCATATGAAAATAGCCATGATCTGCTTCAGCCTGACGGGATATGCCGCCGGGATGAAGCTGAAGAATACGTTTGAAAAGCAGGGAGAGGATGTCTCTCTGGAAGGGAAAAGCCGGTATCTGGAGGATTCTTTTCCAGGCTCCGCCAGAGAGTGGGCAGAGCTTCATTTTCAAAGCAGCGACGCGCTGATCTTTATCGGAGCCTGCGGGATTGCGGTGCGCTCCATAGCGCACCTGATCGCCGGAAAGACGAAGGATCCCGCGGTGCTGGTGG
>JAFOJB010000499.1 GCA_017420455.1 Blautia sp. | reverse complement strand
TGTATTTGCGGAAGCAGTATGGTATGTGTAAGATTTCTCCTGCACGGTGAAGGTCATATAGCTTCCTTCCTTGCCATAGTCTTCGTCGAATTCCATACCGAAGATCACGCCGATCTGACCGGTCAGCACCATCTGATGGCCTTTGAAGACAGGGTCTTTCTTCCACTGGGCCGTTGCGGTAAGGTACGAGTTCACCTGAAGCGATTCTGTGGGCTTCAGCAGTTTTCCGTCAATCTGCCAGCGGTCGAAGGAATAGCCCTTCCGTTCGAATTCGCACTGCGGCATGGGGAAAAGGGTACCTTTCTTCATAACACTGGGCCGCATATAGCCTGTTGCGTCCGCTGCGCCGCTGTTATAGTAGACGACTACCAGTTCCTCCCACTTTACAGCGACTTCTGTATCCCGCTCCACCTCCATGGTGTCGTTGTCCTGCAGGACCTTTGTACCGACGATATACCCGTCAAATCCATAGTTCTCTCTCTCCCAGGGGCACTCCACCAGTGTAAAGGAACCGCTGTATCCCTTCCTGTGCGCAACCTTGTAGCTCTTTGACAGTCCGTCGAATCCGGCGGTAATCGTAACCGTATAAGGCTGCACCTTTCTGTAATCCTTGTAGACCTTCCCGTTTATCACGATCTGGGCTTCATAATCATATACTTTGGAACTCGTATCCTCTTTTGAAGTTGGCGTCAGCCTCTGGGTAAAATGCGTACCGCATTGTCTGCAGATCATATTCGCGTCTACGTAGTTATAATGCTCAGGTTCCCAGGTCATGCCAACCAGTTCCACATCCGGATGCGCGCAGTGGTCGCCTTCCTCATCCTCTATCGGGACAAGGGTATCCGGATCTACAACAGCTTTCTTGTTTTTATGCGACTTGATCGAGAGCGAGATCCCGAACCCGAATATGATCGCCCCAACGATCCCCAGAGCCGTGTATTTCAGGATTTCCTCTGTGGTAAGTGTGGCCGCAGTTCCGGCGGTTCCGCCGATAATGGCCGTGACAGCCCCTGAGATCAATTCTCCCAGTCCGCCCGACATACCTGTCTTCGTTCCTGTAACCGCGCCATCCTTCAGCGTATTCAGATTCTTGTCTGTCAGGTTCCGGAAACCGAGATATCCGCCAAACCCCAGTCCAAGTCCTCCAATGCCGATTGCCACCGCGTTTTCGGTAAAGATATCGTCCAGTTCGTTCTCGCCGTTCAGATTGTTCTTGACCTTGACATCCCCCTCCATCAGGAAGGAGGCGTTGTTTTCCACATAGATACCGCCGCCGGTATCTCCGGAGGAATTTGTCCTGTTGTGTTCGATCAGACCGCCGCGGTACTCAAAGGAGCTTCCTGCGCTGGTATAGACACCGCCGCCCTTTTCCGCGGAAACATTGTTCGTAATACGGCTCTGGAAGGTGAAATCCGCCCTCTTGCACAGATCGTCATAGAGACTGCGGGTCTTGTCCGTCACGCCGTCTCCGTACCAGATGTCCTTCATGTTGAAGCTGCTTTCCTCCGACAGGAACACGCCGCCTCCTCTCAGGGCTTTATTTCCGTCAAAGGCTGCCAGATACGAATTCAGAACACCGCCCGGAGCAAGGAACGCGCCTCCGCCGTACCCGGTATTGTTTCCGCCGGCAATCGTTCCTGGACCGGTCAGGTTCAGCGTGCCTTCGATCCGAAGCACACTGCCGTCCTCCTGCGGGGCAGCCAGAGCCCTGTTCACGGTGAATCCGTTCAGATTCAGCCCCGCTTCGATTCCCTGGGGCACCACAAGGACCTGATCCTCTTCGGCAGGGAAAATATCGTTATAGAGAGTGACGGTCCTGCCTTCCTGCAGGGCAGCGCTGACGCCTTCCCAGGTGGTCACCCAGCAGGCCGTGAAGATGGTCTCCTGCTTCGTGAGAGTTACCAGCTCACCTGCCGCGTAGGAAATATCTCCATCCTTCCAGGTAAGGAGCATCCCATCCTCCGGAGCCGCAAAGCCTTCCAGTTCCCCTTCTTTTGGCAGGATATAGAAGCTGCCTGTATTAAAGGTTCTGTCCTCCCCGGCGCCGTTTCCGTGCGCAAGCGTCACGCTCTTTTTCCCGCCTGTGGCAGTTACGGAATAGGTTTTTCCTTCATATTCCACAGAAGCCGTATAGAGGATATCGTCCTCCCGCTCCTCCCACTCTGCAGGAACATCCTTAAACTCCGGTTTTTCTGTACAAAGGTTCCATTTCCGGCATTCCAGGCGGAAAGAGGCAGAATGGAAATCATCAGCCCAGACCGTCTCCTCTTCGACCACTGCCAGATCGTGCTCATCGAGATATTCTACA
>JAFOJB010000498.1 GCA_017420455.1 Blautia sp. | reverse complement strand
TCAATGAAGGGCTGGCTGTATCTTCTGCCCGTCATCCTGTTTCTGGGCGTATTCATGGTCTATCCGCTGATCGACGTTCTGATCTATTCCGTGGAGGAAGGGTACAATTCCGCCTCCCAGACCTTTTTCGGATACGGCCCCTATAACTACCGGTATGTCCTGCGGGATCCCTATTTTCTGCAGGCTCTCAGGAACACCTTCCTGCTGGTGGTCATCACGGTACCCCTCTCCACAGGGATCGCTCTGCTGATCTCCGTAGGACTGAATTCCATAAAGCCCCTGAAGGAGCTTTACCAGACGGTCTATTTCCTGCCCTATGTGACCAACACGCTGGCGGTAGGCCTGGTATTTATGATCCTGTTCAAAAAGACCCCTTATACGGACGGCTTTGTGAATCTGATCCTCCAGTGGTTCGGGGGAAGCACGGTGGATTTCATCGACGGACCTTACTGGGCGAAAATGTTTGTCATGTGCTTTTATACCATCTGGGTAGTGCTGCCCTTCAAGATCCTGATCCTCACCAGCGCCCTGGCGTCGGTGAATCCGGATTATTACAAGGCAGCCAAGGTGGACGGGACCTCCAGATGGAGGATCTTTACCCGCATCACCCTGCCCATGATCTCTCCCATGGTATTCTATCTGATCATCACCGGATTCATCGGAGCCTTCAAGGCCTACAGCGATGAAGTAGCTATTTTCGGGACAGACCTGAACGCAGCGGGAATGAATACCATTGTGGGGTATGTGTACGATATGCTGTACGGGGACAGCGGCGGATATCCGTCCTACGCCTCTGCGGCGGCGCTGATCCTGTTTGTCGTCGTGCTGACCATCACCTGCATCAATCTTCTGGTGAGCAGGAAGAGTGTCTACAGATCCTAAGAAAGGCGAATCCTATGAATGCACAGGACAATTATGATTATGAACGGATCCGGAAATCCGCCAGAACCAGAGAGAGCGTCAGAAAGGCCGTTACTTATTTTTTCCTGACTCTCTGGGGACTGGTGGTACTGTTTCCTTTTTACTGGATGATCCTTACGTCGGTGAAGAGCTACAGCTCTTACAATTCGGAATATGTTCCGAAGCTGTTCACCTCTGATCCGACACTGCAGAATTACTTCGACGCCTTCACGGCGGTGCCGCTGGCCAGATATTTCCTGAATACGATCCTCTTTACCGTGGTCACTACCGCTCTGATGCTGGCTGTGATCGTCCTGGCAGCCTATGCTTTTGCCAGGCTGAATTTCCGGGGCAAGGCCTTTACCTTTACGGTTTTTCTGTCCCTGATGATGATCCCCAACGAGCTGGTGATCATTACCAACTTCGTGACCATCACGAACTGGGGTCTCAGAAACTCTTACATGGGCCTCATCCTGCCTTCTGTCACCTCGGTGTTTTATATTTATCTTCTGAAGGAAAACTTTGAACAGGTACCGGACGAGCTGTATAAAGCCGCAAAGGTGGACGGGACATCCGACCTGAAATATCTGTTCAAGGTGATGCTGCCCATCTGCAAGCCCACCGTGGTGACAGTGACCATCCTGAAGGTCATCGAATGCTGGAATTCCTACGTGTGGCCAAGGCTCATCACGGACGACGAAAACTATTTCCTGGTGTCCAACGGAATCCAGGAGATCCGCGAAAACGGCTTTGGACGGGAGAATATCCCTGCCATGATGGCCGCGGTGGTGGTCATTTCCGTTCCGCTGATCATCCTGTTTCTGATCTTCCACAAAAAGATCATGGAAGGCGTGTCCAGAGGAGGTACGAAGGGATGAGAAAAATGAGCGGCGCTTTGCAGAATACCCGGAGCAGGGCGGAAAGAAGAATCCGGGCAGTCCTTCCCGTGATCCTTCTGGCAGCGTGCCTTGCCCTGACCGGCTGCCATGGATCCCGGGACCGTCAGACCTTTTCTGTCCCGGAGGAGTTTGATACCGGCAAAAAGCAGGAGATCACCTTCTGGGCGAAGAACGATACCAATAAGACGCAGACCAGGATCTACGAAAAGGCCATCACGGATTTTGAGGCTCTGTACCCGAATATAAAGGTAAATCTGCGTCTTTATACGGACTATGGCAAGATCTACAATGATGTGATCACCAATATTGCCACCAATACGACGCCAAATGTGTGCATCACCTATCCGGACCATATCGCCACCTACCTTACGGGGAACAATGTGGTGGTGCCGCTGGACGAGCTGTTTACGGATGAAAAGTACGGCTTCGGCGGCAGCGAGGTGGGCTTCGATTCGCCCGCAATGGAAGAGGTGATTCCCCAGTTCCTGGAGGAATGCAGGCTGGGAGAACATTATTATGCCATTCCCTATATGCGTTCCACAGAGGCCTGCTATATCAACAAGGACTTTGTGGAGGCTCTTGGCTATGAGGTTCCGGAGGTCCTGACCTGGGATTTTATCTGGGAGGTTTCGGACAAGGCGGCCGAAAAGGGAGAGGACGGCATCTATACCCTCAACGGGCAGAACGTGATGATCCCTTTCATCTATAAGTCCACCGACAATATGATGATCCAGATGCTGAAGCAGCGGGGCGGGGGATATTCCACAGAAGACGGACAGGTGGAGATCTTTAACGATACCACAAAGGAGATTCTGTATACGGTCGCGGACCATGTGAAGAAGGGAGCCTTCTCTACCTTCAAGATCTCCAGCTATCCTGCCAATTTCCTGGATGCGGGACAATGCGTGTTTGCGGTGGATTCCACCGCAGGCGCCACCTGGATGGGAAGCGAAGCCCCGCTTTCGGACATCAGCGCGGACAAGTTCGTGGAGTTCGAGACCGCGGTGCGGATGGTACCCCAGTATGACCCGGAGAATCCGCAGATGATCTCCCAGGGCCCCTCGGTATGCGTCTTCCAGAAGGATGACCCCCAGGTTGTCCTGGCATCCTGGCTGTTTGCCCAGTATCTTCTGACAAATGAGGTCCAGAACGCCTATGCAAAGACGGAGGGGTATGTGCCGGTCACGAATAAGGCACAGTCTTCGGAAGAATATCAGGACTATTTAAGCCGCAGCGGCGAGGACAACAGTACCTATTACAGTGTCAAGATCGATGCTTCCCGTCTTCTGCTGGACAACGTGCAGAATACCTTTGTAACGCCGGTATTCAACGGCTCCGCGTCCCTGCGGGATGCAGCCGGGCAGATGATCGAGAATGTGACGAAATCCGTCCGGCGTAAGCAGGAGGTAAACGAGGAGTATATGCAGAAGCTCTTCGATGACGTCACCAGCCTTTACCGCCTGGACCAGGGAAGCTTTTCCGCGGCAGGAGGAGGCAAGGCAGAACTGGGACCGCTTCCGCTGGCTGCCAGGTCCCTTCTCGGCACCCTGATTATCGCCTGGGTCCTGATCCTCCTCTATGTCATTACAGGATGGCTCCGGAAGAAGCTGCCGCGTGGGAAGTGACGGATGTGTTTCCCTGATGTTTTTGACAGACTGTGCGTCAGGAAGCCTGTCGGCTGCCGGGAACAGGGTGAGAGAGCTTCACCTTCCGGAACGAAAAATCTGTTGCAGGAACGGGCGGATTTCATTATAATAAAGAGGTCGAATGAACGGCGCATTCCTGTGCGTCAGAACAACTGGACGAGGGCCGGCACAAAAGGCTTTTCGCCCTCCTACATATGGAAGGAGATCGGTAATATGAAAAAAACAATGGCAATCTTACTGGCATCGGCACTTTCTGTTTCCGCCATGCTGTCCTTCTCTGCAGCCGCTGAAGAAGCAGCTCCGAAGGCAGAAAAGGGCGAAGGCGTCATGACTTACGAGGAGTACGCTGCGGCAGAGCTGGATACAGAGGTCGTTGTGGAGACCTATGTGCAGGCAAAGCAGTCCTGGTGGGAGGATAAGGCAACACTGTATACCCAGGATGAGGACGGCGCGTACTTTATCTACAATGCAGCCTGCTCACAGGAAGACTATGATAAGCTGGTGGAAGGCCAGAAGATCAAGGTCACCGGGTATAAATCCGAATGGTCCGGCGAGGTGGAGATCGTAGATGGCACCTTTGAGCTGGAAGATGGCAATTTCATTGCGCCGGTAGAGGATGTGACAGAGTTCCTCGGCAAGGATGAACTGATCGGGTATCAGAATAAGAAGGTCTGCTTCAAGGGAATGACCGTGGAAGCAGCCGGAAAGAATGACGCAGGCGAGGATGTTGCCTTCCTTTACAACTGGGACGGTTCCGGCGAGGAAGGAAACGATCTGTATTTCAGCGTTTCCAAAGATGGCGCTGTTTACAGCTTCACCGTGGAATCCTATCTCTGCGGAGCAGACACCGATGTCTACAAGGCAGTGAAGGAGCTGAAGATCGGCGATGTTGTGGATCTTACAGGCTTCTTATACTGGTATGAGGGAGCGAATCCCCACATCACAGAAGTGAAGGCAGCGGAATAAAAACCGGAAAAACGAAAAACCGGGAAAATCGGAAATAACCGGTCAGAGACGGGAAAACAGAAAGACCCGGACAGAACATGAAAGATCCGGGAAGAACCCGAAATGACCGGAAAGACCTGGACAGAACCGGAAAAGACCCGGGCAGAACCGGGAAGAACCCGGAAAGACTGGAGCGATCCGGGAAGAACCCGAAAAGACCGGAAAGATCCGGACAGAGCCGGAAAGACCAGAAAGAATACCGGGAAAACCTGGTATAAAACAGGGGCGGAGAAAGCAGGATGACAATTCCTGTTTTCTC
>JAFOJB010000497.1 GCA_017420455.1 Blautia sp. | reverse complement strand
CAGCAGCGCTCCCAGGGAAAACCATGCGTTCATCAGGCTGAGCGCTTTGGACCGGTCCGGGGCATTGCCGCCGACAAGGACCGTACATTTATTTGCCGTACAGCCCTTTGCCATTCCCGCGAACAGAAACGCCAGAACCAGCAGGGCAGGATTTCCGGTGACTGCCATGAGAAGATATCCCACGAAATACCCGCAGCAAAGCAGGAGGGTCGTGGAACGTTCCCCTATTTTCGTCGGCAGCAGGCCGGAAAGAAGCAGGGCAGCCATGTTTCCGATGCTCATCACTGAGATCAGCGACCCGGAAAGGCTGTAGTTGAAGTGGTACATGTCACGCAGGATGCTGACGATGATCCCTGCGGAGATCGCGCCGATACCGCTCAGGAAAAAAGCGCCCATGCCGGCGGTATACTGTCTGGTATTGTAAGTGTTATTCATAGATGCTGCTCAATCCTACCCTTTCGTTTCTGAGGCTCTCTTTTCCTGCGTGCTGTCAGTGCGTCAGTTCCAGATACAGGTTGCGGTACAGCTTCGCGGAATGCTCCCAGGAGACATCCTTTGCCATGTCGCGCTGTACCATTTCATCCCAGCACCAGCGGTTGGTGAAGAATAAAGTCTTGGCCCGGTTGATGGCATCCAGCAGCAGGCCCGCTTCGTACCTGTCGAAGGTAAAGCCGTTTCCTTCGTTGGTATACTGGTTGTACGGCTGTACGGTATCCTTCAGGCCGCCGGTTTCCCTGACGACGGGGATGGTTCCGTAATGCATGGCAATGAGCTGTGTCAGGCCGCAGGGCTCAAACTGGGACGGAACCAGCAGAGCGTCCGCGCCGGCATAGATCTTGTGGGCTCTTCCTTCATCGTACATGATATTGGAGCAGATGCTTCCTTTGTACGCATTTTCATAATACCGGAAGGAATCTTCGTATTCCGGATCTCCGGTTCCGAGGATCACGATCTGTGTGTTCCCGTCCATCACCGCCGGGATAATGGCGTTGAAAAGATCCAGTCCTTTCTGGTTCGTGAGCCTGGAGATCAGACCCATGATGAATTTGCCGTCGTCCACGTCCAGACCCAGTTCTTCCTGCAGGACACGTTTGTTTTCTTTCTTCTTTTCCAGTACATTTGAAAGATCATATGGCGCGGCCAGCAGTTCATCCTTTGAAGGATCCCACATTCCGTAGTCAATTCCGTTGATGATCCCGCGAAGCTTCCCGGAATGATACCGGAGGTGCGCATCCAGGTTTTCGCCATAGAACGGCGTCTGGATCTCGCAGGCATAGGTGCCGGACACGGTGGTGATCATGTTGACATAGGTGAGGCCGCCCTTCAGCATGTTGGCGTCCTCATACCCCTGCTTCAGGGCATCCTTGTTGAAGACATATTCCGGCAGTCCGGACCAGTAGCGGATGGTAGGAATGTTGTACACGCCCTGGAAACGGAGGTTATGAATGGTCATCATCACCTTCGCGCGGCCGACAGGCGTATTTTCAAACTGGGTCCTTAAGTATACCGGGACAAGACCTGCCTGCCAGTCGTGGCAGTGGATCACATCCGGAATCCAGTCCATATAATTCAGCGCCGCCAGCGCGGCCTTGGCAAAATAGCAGAATCTCGGGATATCATCGATCAGGTTGGTGTAGGGGTTTCCGAAGCCGAAAAACTCGTCGTTGTCGATAAAGTCATACACGACGCCGTCCCATACGTATTCCATGATACCGACATAATAGGAACGGCCGTCCTCGCAGAGGGTCATATCGAAGGCGCCGCGGTAAACCATCTTTTCCTGGTATTTCTGCGGTATGCATTTGTATCTGGGAAGGATGACCTTCACATCGCAGTTCTGGGAGATCAGCGCTTTCGGCAGGGCATACATTACGTCCCCCAGTCCTCCTGTTTTGACAAAGGGGTAGCACTCGGAGCCGATGAAGGCGACGCTCCTCCTGGGCTGCGGAAGCTGTGGTTCCTGCGGCTGTTCCGCCTGCACTTCCGCCGTGATGGTCGCACTGTCCGAACTGACCTCAGCGGTTTTTGCTGCAGTCTTCGTCCTGGTTTTTGACGCAGCCTTCGTCTCTGTTTTTGCTGCAGTTTTCGCTGTCTTCTTCTCTGAAGCTGCGCGCTTCCCGGAGGATTTTCTGGCCGGTTTCTTCTTTTCCTCTTCTTTTTCCCCGGTTTCCTCCTTCGTTACCAGAGCGGCTTTTTCCTCGACTGCGGCTTCTTTTATCTGCTCAGCCGCTTTCGTTTTCTTCTCCGCCGTTTTCTTCTCCGTTGTTTCCGCCTTGTTCTTCTTTGCAGCCATAACGAACCTCCTTGTTTTTACAGTGTATTGTTGATCTGCTGTTTCTGCTGTACGCAGGGACGTGGTCCATAGCTTCTTTTCTATTAGAGTACCACAGATTACGCAATATCGCCACATCAAATTCTGTTAATGGAGAAAGAGGCGGAGAAATGGGGACGGTTCCTTTTTCTCACTTGAGAATCGGGGAAGAGAGAGAAACGGGGAAGAGAGAAACGGGGACGGTTCCTATTTCTCACTTGATTCTTTCAAGTAAGAAAAAGGAACCGTCCCCGTTTCTCTCGTTTCTCAGAGGAAAATTACATTCCCATCTGCTTTGCTACTTCTTCTGCAAAGTTCTCCTGCTTTTTCTCGATGCCTTCGCCGGTTTCGAAGCGTTTGAAGCCTTTGATGGTGATCTTCGCGCCGTTTGCCTTTGCTACTTCTTCCACGTATTTATCAACGGTCTGCTTGCCGTCTTCTGCCTTGACATAGACCTGGTCCAGGAGGCAGATTTCTTTCAGCTCTTTGTTGATACGTCCGTTTACCATTCCCTCGATGACCTTTGCGGGCTTCTGGGATTCTTTCGGATCATTCTGGATCTGCGCCATGAGGATTTCCTTTTCATGGGCGATATATTCCTCGCTGATCTCGGAGCGGTTGGTGTAGAGAGGCTTCAGAGCTGCAACCTGCATTGCGAGGTT
>JAFOJB010000496.1 GCA_017420455.1 Blautia sp. | reverse complement strand
CTCTATCTTATTTTTTCCTTATTTTTTCTTTCGGAATATCCGTTTCAACGCGAAGATGATCAGGGATAATCCGGCCATCAGGATGATCAGCGCGATCAGTGGCATGCCGTTTGGCGTCAGCGGCTGGATCTCTGTCTGGCACAGGCGACATCCGCCGGAGAACAGGACGCAGCCGACAAGTACCAGGATCACATCATGGATCATGTTCTCCAATTCCTTCGTGAGCTCCTGATATCCGGTCAGCTCCAGGTTGATCTTCATTCTGCCCTTCATGAGGTCTGAAAGCGTATCCGCGATCAGCTGAGGTATCCTGGAAACCTTTTTGCCGACATCCAGGACGCCCTGCCCCAGGGACAGGATCTCTTTCTCCAGGCTGAAGGACTTTTTCATGCGGTCCATCAGTTTGTCGGAGATGACCTCAAACAGGTTCAGCTCCGGGCAGAGCTGCTCCATGACGCCTTCAATGGTCAGGAAGGAACGCACCAGCATGGTGTACCGCCCGGGCAGTATGATATGATGCTTGTCCGCAAGGTCACAGACCTCGCCCAGAAGACCTGAGAAATCGATGTCGTTCAGGCTGTTGACATTCATGTATTTGGAATAAAGGGCCTCCAGATCTTCCTTCAGCTTGTTCCGGTCCGTTCCGGCAGAGCCGGTTCCGATGGCCATGACGCCGTTCGCCATCTCTTCCGTATCCCCTTTCAGCAGGCCGACGACCAGATCCATGAGGGCGTTCATGTCCCCCTCTGTGATCTCTCCGACCATACCGAAATCGATCCAGTGGACCTTCCCGCCGCTGACCATGATATTGCCCTGATGAGGATCCGCGTGGAAGATCCCGACGTCAAACACCTGATGCACATAGCTCTCCAGGATGTCCCGGCCAGCCGTCAGGGGATCGGTTCCGTTTTCGGCGAGCCGGTCCTTTTTGGAGACAGAACAGCCGTCCACATAGGTCATGGTGAAGATGCGCTCCGTGGTGAGCTCGTCAATGACCCGGGGACAGGTGACGGTCCCGTCTTCCAGAACGACGTCCCGGAAGAATTTTGTATTGGCCGCCTCGATCCGGAAATCCAGCTCTTCCTTTGTGACCTTTTCAAATTCATTGATGATGGTCACCAGGTCCATGGCGTCCTCGCCGTCTTCCGCAGGAGCCACTCCCCCTACCATGGGAGCCAGCTTTTTCAGAAGCTCAAAGTCTTTTTCCATCATTTCCTGGATCAGCGGACGCTGCACCTTGGTGACTACCCTGGTACCGTCGCGCAGAACGCCGTAATGCACCTGTCCGATCGAAGCGGATCCGATGGGTTTGTCCCGGAATTCCGAGTAGATCTCGTCGATCTTCTTTCCAGTTTCGGCTTCGATCACGGCCCGCACGATGGCAGGATCCAGTTCCTTTACATTCTGGCGGAGCTTTTCCAGCTCCCGGCAGAAGCTTTCCGGCAGAAGATCCACACGGCTGGACATGATCTGTCCGATCTTGACGTAGGTGGGGCCGAGATCCTCCAGCGTCGTGCGAAGCTCCTCCGGGGTGAGACCGTTCGCGTAGAAATTGTGATTTGCCAGCACGCCGAGCATCTGCGCGCCGCGTTTTTTCTCTTTCTTCCCTTCCGCCTTGATGTCGGATGCCAGAAGCTTTTCCAGCTCCGGCGTCATCTTCATGGGGGTATGTGTAAAATCCGCTTTCATAGCTGAGAGCTCACGCTGCAGTTCGTCCTTGCTGCGGACAGGAGAGGGCTGCTGTCCTTCCCCTTCCGGCGGGGTCTGGACGACCTTCTCTGTTTCTGACGGATTTTTCAGTATTTTATTCGCCATCTTTTTGTCCTCCTTACCCTTTCCGGATCGGCCAGACCAGGACCATCCGGATAATGCCTGTACCGGCGGCAAACAGGATGATCCATCCGATCACCTTCACAAAGGAATGCGTTGTGTGCCACCACGGATTATTGAGAATGATGATGCCTGCCACGATCAGCAGAATGCTGAGCAGAAGCAGGATCCCCCACCATTTCTTTCCGGAACGTCTGGCGTACATCCAGGCGTGCAGCGCACTGTGAAGACCGTCGATGATCAGCAGGATCCCGAACAGTACGCTCAGGACCTTCAGGATGTCGTCTCCGGAAACCTGGATATAAACGCCCAGAAGGATCAGGAGCAGCGCACAGGTAAACAGGATGCAGTTGACAAGCTTTTTTTCGCTTCCGATAAAATCCCAGACCATTACGGCGCCGAGAAGTATGATCACATATCCCAGAATATGCACAAGGG
>JAFOJB010000495.1 GCA_017420455.1 Blautia sp. | reverse complement strand
GCAGCGGCACCCCAGGCAGCGGCACCCCAGACAGCGGCGGCTCAGACAGCAACGCCCCAGGCAGCGGCACCCCAGACAGCGGCTCCTCAGGCAGCGGCACCCGAAGCGGCGGCGGAGGATGATTTTGACAAGGCGGTCCAGGCTCTTGAGGACAGCGCGGACACGGCGGATGCATAAAGGAAGGCAGGGGCTGATATGAAAAAACCAGGGTTTTTGAAATCGAAAGCAGAAAAAGAGCTGGAAGCAAGGATTGCCGTAAAAAAAGCCATCAACGATCTGAAAAAAAATGAACGCGCTCTGGAAAAAAAGAAAAATGAAATGCTGAAGCATGCACAGGAAGCGAAAAAACAGGGAATCACCCAGCAGTATAATATGGCAGTCAACGGGCTGAAGATGATCATGTCTTACCAGAAGCGCTGTCAGGCCATGATCCTGCAGATCCAGATGACGGAATCCGTCCGGGATCTCACTTCCATGAGCGCGCAGTTTGTAAAGCTGATGGGAAACGTGGGCAAGGAAATCACTTCTGTGACGAAGAACGCTTCCTTTGCCAAAAACCAGCTGGAGTTTGAAAAGGGAATGATGGCGGCGGAAGACGCGATGGGGCAGCTGGAGGATTTCCTGGAGGATTCCGGAATGGCCTTTGAAACCCAGGACGAAGAGGAAGTGAATACGGAGATCGAGAAGCTGATCGATGCAACCGGCGCCGCGAAGGAAGATCCTGTGGACCTGGAGATCGACAGAAGACTCGCAGAGCTGGAAAAGAGCAAGGCCGGGATCAAGGAGGAATAGGCAGAGCTCTGGGACTTTGCGGAGAATAAAGGAGATACCATGGCTGCAGATATGAATTACCAGTTGTTTGAAACCTATTTTGAAAAGGCGGCGCAGGCACACGATGCCGGAAAGATCGAGGAAGCGAAGAAGCTGTATATGTCGGCAGCGGAGTCATTGTACAAATCTGCAAAAGAGGTAAGCGGCGAGACAAAGCAGCGGCTGATGGACCGGGCGGATAAGATCGTACTGCTGTCCCAGAGACTGGTTGTCCCGAAGGCGCGGATTGCGCCGCCCCCCATGCCGGCCGGCAGGAGTGAAAAATCACAGAGCGGGAAAACCGCACAGGAAGGAGAAGGGACCATCTGGAAGAGCGTGGGAAAACCGGATGTGTCTTTTGAAGATATTGCGGGACTGCAGGCAGTAAAGGAAAGCATCTACAACAATGTGATCCTGCCAAGGCGGAATCCTGAGCTCCGGGATATCTTCCAGCTGGAAAAAACCGGAGGAATCCTCCTGTATGGACCGCCGGGGACCGGAAAAACCATGATGGCAAAAGCAATCGCCCATGAAGTGGACGCGGAATTCTATTCCATCCGCTGTTCGGACATTGTGGGAAAATACTTCGGAGAAGCAGAGAAGAATGTAAAAAGCCTTTTTGAGACCGCCCGTTCCAGTGAATCCGCGGTGATCTTTTTTGATGAATTCGAAGCCCTTGCAGCGAAGAGAGGCGGGGATTCCACGGTCATGAACCGGCTGGTCCCGGAGCTTTTAAGCCAGATGGATGGTTTTTCGGAGAAGAATACGGGACAGCTTCTGTTCCTTGCGGCGACGAATCGTCCCTGGGATATTGACAGCGCGTTCCTGAGGCCGCCGCGCCTTACAGAGAAGATCTTTGTGGGGCTGCCGGACAAGGAGGCAAGGCTTTATATCATCCGCAAGGGCCTTTCCGGAGTTCCCTGTGACCAGGATGTGGATTTCGGAGCCATCGCGGACAGGGTCGACGGGTATAACGGCGCGGATATCAAAGCATTGACCAGCCTGATCAAGCTCCTGGCCTTCAGGCGGTCCACAGATGAAAACAGGACTTCGCCCGTCTGCAGGGAGGATGTGGAAACAGCCCTCTCGAAAACCCATTCCTCGGTCCAGAAGGAGGATGTAGAAGCGACGAAGGCCTGGGAGCAGGAATGGAAGAATTGAAAAACCTGTGCGGATCTCATTGGAAGTGATCTGCCTTATGATCGGAGAAATGGATAAAATGGCTGAAGAATATAGCAATTGTCCACATTGTGGAAAACCATTTTCAAAATACAGTAAAACAGGACTATGCGGGTTTTGCACGATCCATCACTGGATCCCCAGGGACAGCGGCAGGCTGGAAGCAGTCCAGGAAGCCTCCAGGCTGAATGTGAATTTCAGGTCCTGCCATGAATGCCACAAGGATTATGTAGAATACTCCAAGTCACAGGCCTGCGGGCGCTGCCCGGACCACGGATGGGTCGCCATCGATGAGGACGACCGTGATGCCGTCATAGAAGCGACACGTCTGAACCGTAAGGAAAAGAAAACGACAAAGTATGTTATTCTTCTTCTCGCGGTCCTGGTTCTGGCCATTGCGGCCGCCGCCGTATACTGGACCCAGATCCGTCCCTCCGGCATCTACGATCAGGCCATGGAGCTGATGAAGGAGAAAAATTATAGTCAGGCTTCGAAAACCCTTGCAGGCATTAAAGGCTACAAGGACAGCGGGAAAAGGATCCTGTTCTGTGACGCTACTGCAGCCTGGCAGGAAGGGGATCCGGAGAAAACGCTGGAAGCGCTGGGAAGTCTGAAGGCAGAAGCACCGGAGCTTTCCGGGGAACTGGAAGCGGAGGTTTCTGATTATCTGTCAGACTGGGAAGAAAACGGGATCTCGCCCGACATGTTTCTTCGCCTGCTGGAAAAGGCGGCAAAGGCCGGACTGGAAAGCCTGCCTCATCAGAAAGAACTGGCGGTGGAAGCACATAGACAGCTTCTCCCGGAGAAATATCTGCAGACCTCATTAAGAGATCTGGATGGTGACGGAGAGGAGGAGTTTCTGTGTCTGACAGAGGATTACAGCGTAAAGGCCTATAAACTGCTTCCGGAGAAAAATGAAGAAATGACAGTGGATGCCGGGACGTCCGACAGGGTCCTGGCAGAGTTCATCGAAAACACCGCTGTAGAACAGGCAAAGCAGGGAAATCAGAACTGCGTGCAGTCTTTCCAGATCGCACTTTCCCTGGGGGCGGATCTTTCCGAAGAGCTTCCCGCGGCAGCAGCATCTTTCCCTGCAGGAAAAACAAGGATCGATCTTCTGTGTCTCCAGGCCTTTGCATCCGGAGAGGCCTCACCGGAACAGGAGCAGGCTCTTGCCGGTGAACTCGAAGAAGTACTTTCGAACTGGAAAGAGCTGAAGATTTCTCCGGAGGATGTGACGGCTCTCTGCCAGTATGCCGGAAAGATCGCCCCGCAGCTGGAGGGGACAGACCAGGTTCTCCGGGATGCAGTCCTGTCTATGGCAGAGAGGGATATAGAGGTCTGTGACGCAGCATTCTTTGTCCCGGAGGGCGGGGAGGAAGCGCTTCTGGTCCTGGGGCCGGAGGGAATGGCTGCTCTCTATGCCGGGAAGCCGGAGGAAGAATCCGGCGTCTGGATCGACGAGACAATATCATCTGTCCTGGAGCCTCTTACCCGGTATACCATGGTATGGGCTCAGGATACAGGCCTTTCCGGGGGAAAACTGACCGTCTGTAAAAACACTGCAGTGGTCACCGGGGAGAATTCCGGGATGGCGCTGAAGGTCTATTCCTTTTCGGAGGATACAGGCAGACTGCTGCTGGAAGAGGCAGGGATTCAGGATATCCATATAGAGGAAGACCTTCTCACGTACAGGAAGCCGCTGGAGGGATCCATTGAACGTACTATGGGTTACGCCTTTTCTCTTGAGACACCAGGGGTTCCTCCCACAGAGACGGATATCGGATGGCCTCAGAAGGATTACCCGTATCCGGAAACGCCTGAGGCTCTGGTGCAAAGATTCTTCGAAGCATGGGGATATGGAATAGAGGAGGAACGACAGCTTCTGCTCGGGTCCGGGGAAGGCGCTCCGGAAGGCTTTTCCCTTGCCGACCTGGATGCCCTGCCTCCGGTCAGGGATCCCTTCTCTGTGGAATGTGCGCGCTATGACCAGTCGGAGGCAGTCCTCCTGGAGGCAGTGTATCAGACCAGAAAGGATCAGAAGGAAATACTCTATGTGGCTGTATCAGGGGAAGAGCCGCTGGTGATTTCCGGCTTTTCACACTGCTTTGCCCCGGGAATGGAGGGAGCAGAAATGGTTGCGGATATTCCGCTTCTCTGCCCGAACCAGGCCCTCACCGGTCATCTGGAGGACAGGAATGACAGGGATGTCTACAGGATCCTTCTTTCCCGGAATGCACTTGTACATCTCTACTGGAAAGCAGGAGAGAAAAAAGGGGACAAGGCTTTCAATGTAAGCCTTGCTGCGGCGGATGCTCTTAATGCGCCTGTGTTCAGCCGCGATCTGGAGCTGTCTTTATCGACACAGGAATCGCAGCCCCTGTTTCTCAGAGCGGGAGTATATTACCTGCAGGTGCTGCCGGTGCATTACAAGGACTGTGATTACCAGATCCTGCTGGAATCGAAACGGGACGCTGCCCTGGAAATCGAAGACAACAATAATCCGGAAAAAGCCCAGAAGATCGAGCTCCACCAGGCATATACAGGAAGCCTGTTTGAAAAGAAGGATGTAGACTATTTCCGTGTCACTCTGCCGGAACCAGGAAACCTTATAGTCCAGCTGGAAGCGGCGGCTTCTTCCTCGAAAAGCAGCAGATATGTGATCGGTGTGTATGCCGCCGATGGAGAAACCCTGCTGACTCGTACGGAAATGCTGTCCAGCGAGGAGAAAGTGTCTACCGGCAACCTGTTTCTTGCGTCAGGGGAGTATCTGATTCAGATCAGCAAAGGCAGCACCTTCTATGACCAGGAGTACCATGTCACAGCCCGGTATGAAGCAACACAGGATACCGAGCAGGAGATCAATGATACAGCCGGGGCTGCCAATGCGATCTCCATAGATACAACTGTCGGAGGCTGCTTCGGCAGAGAAGGGGATGTGGATTACTTCCGTTTCGAGACGGCAGAGGATTATATCATCCAGCCGAAGCTTACTTTCAGACCACTGGAAACCAGTGTGAAAACTTATGTCATCACGCTTTATAAGGAAAAGAATCTCTCTGAAAAGATTTACAGTATGAATATTCAGGGAAAAGAACCTGGTAAGCTGTCTACTCCGCTGCCCATCAGGGCAGGTGCCTATATCGTGAAGGTCGAGAATCCGTCCTTCTCCCGTCAGGATTATCAGCTTTCCTTCAACCGTATGGAAGTGGAGATGGCGGAGCAGGAACCGGATGATACTCCGGGCTTTGCACTGGATCTTGCAGGGGGGCCCCCTGTCAGCGGAGTACTTGCCGGCAAGGATGATGTGGATATTTATAAGCTCTCTCTCGCGGAGGAGTCCATCGTAACGATTTCCTTTACCTTCCAGAAAACCAACTCTTCTTCCGATGTCTATGCCCTGAAGCTGGAACACAATGGAAAGAGCGTATGGAAGGAACGGATTTCCGCCGACAGCGGCGGCCTTACCCGGAAGCTCCAGGCACCGGCAGGGGAATACTATCTGTATGTGGAGCCTGTGACCTGGCTTGGGGCGGTCTATGAGATTTCAGCCGGCCTGGAGAAGGTGTCGTAGCAGGTCTGATGCCGGTTCTCTGTCCGGGAGAGCACAGGAGAACATAATGGCAGCATAACAGCGATTATAAAAAAATCAGGGAGGTTAAAATGTTCGGAAAAGGTTTGGGAAAATCGAAATCGGTCATCGATTATGAGGGGCCTCAGGATGTGCTGATCTGGAAACATCCGGTGGAGGATTTCAATATCAAAATGCATCTCATCGTCCACGAATCACAGCAGGCGGTATTCTTTAAGAACGGACAGGCTGAAGGACCGCTTGTTTCAGGAGAACATCCGCTGGATCCCGGGGTCAATTCCTTTTTGCAGAGGTTGTTTGGAGGAAATGGCAGGACAGAAACCTTCCGCAGTGAGGTATACTATATCAACGAAGCTGTTTCCCGGGGAATTCCCTGGGGAACGGATTCTCCCATAGACATGCTGGACGTGGATTACGGCGTGCCCATCAGGGTCAGCGCCTTCGGGGATTTTTCCCTTCGGGTGAGAGACGGGAAAAAACTGCTCCTGAAGCTGGTCGGGACAGTAAGCAGATATACCCAGGAGGAGATCACGACCTATTTTGCAAGCATGATCGCCATGTATGTCCGGGACAGCATCGCCAATCTTATGGAGAGAAACCATATCAACGGGATGCGGGTGAATACCCAGCTGGTCGCCATTTCCCTGGCGATCCGGGAAAAGCTTGCCGCCGAGTTCCTGGATTACGGAATGGAGCTCATGGACTTTAACGTGAGCAATGTGACCGTGCGGGGCCTGGAGGCAATCGGAAACACAGTGCATGATATTACTCTGAAAACCCTTGCAAAAAGAGGAGAAGCCGGACTGGAACAGATTGAGAATACTTCCAGGGCGGAAGCCATGAAGATCCTCGGGCAGGCGGAAAATGACCAGATCCTGAACAGGGCCATGGCCGAGGCCCAGGCGTATCAGATTAAAGGAAACGCGGAGGCGCAGGTGAGCCGGACAAAGGGACTGACAGAGGCAGAGGTGCTCAGGGCAAAGGGACTGGCGGAAGCGGAAATAGACCGCGAGAAGGGCATCACGGAAAACCAGAGACTCGACCATCAGGTGGACATGATCCGTGTGGCAAATCCGGTTCCGGATATCACGATCCTTCCGGGGGGCTATACGGTTCCTTCGTATTCTCCTGTGCCGCCGGTTCAGGGAAACGCCGCTCCCCCTGCGGGAGGAGACCGCCTCAGCGAGCTGGACAGACGCCTGAAGACCCTGAATTCCTGGTACAAAGAAGGCCTGATTTCTGCAGAAGATTTTGAGAAAAGGAAAGCCGAGATCCTGAGCCAGATTTAAAAGAAACACTTTGATGCAGGGCATATGGAAAGGAAAGCGGAACATGGCTGTATTTACGTGTGAAATGTGCGGCGGGACACTGGAGGTCACGGACGCGAAGGCCAGAGTGGGAAAATGTCTGTACTGCGGTCTGCCTCAGACCTTGCCAAAGGACAGCCAATATGCCGAGGATTTCATAAAGGGAAATGATCTGCGGCGCAGTAATGAATATGATGAGGCAATAGAGCTTTTCGAGGAGATACGGCAGAAGGACGACTCCGATGCGAAAACCTACTGGTCGAAGGTTCTGTGCACCTACGGCGTGGAGTATGTGGTCAGCCCGGACAGCCAGGAACGGATTCCTACCGTGCACAGAGCCCAGTTTACCTCCATTTTCGAGGATGAGGATTACAAGAAGGCTCTTTCCCTGGCAACCTCGGAGCAGAGAGCTTTGCTGGCGGAAGAAGCCCGGAAGATCGATGTGATCCAGAAGGGAATTTTAAAAATCTCCCGCAGGGAAGAACCCTTTGATGTCTTCATCTGCTATAAGGAGGAGGACGAATACAAAAAACGGACAGAAGATTCCGTGATCGCCATGGAGCTGTATGACAGGCTTACGGAAAAGGGCCTCAAGGTCTTTTTTGCCAGGGTGACGCTGGAGAGCAGGCTGGGACAGGAATATGAACCCTATATCTTTGCCGCGCTGAACAGCGCGAAGGTGATGGTGGTTGTGGGTACCCGGCTGGAATATATCAATGCGGTCTGGGTAAAGAACGAATGGAGCCGGTTCCTGAAGCTGCAGGCGAAGGACAAGTCCAGGGTGCTGATCCCGGTTTACCGCGGAATCGATCCCGGAACTCTCCCCGAAGGTCTGAAGGAGCTTCAGGCCCTGGACATGGAAAAGCTTGGCTATATGCAGGACCTGGTCCACGGAATCCAGAAGTTCACGGGTGAAAAGGAGAAGCCCGGTACGGAAAAGACACCGGAGAACGCTCCGCCCAAAATTGAGAAATGGCTGAAACGGACCTTTCTTCTGCTGGAGGAGGGGAACTTTGAATCCGCGGAGAAATACTGCAACCAGGTGCTGGATGAGGATCCCGAAAACGCAGGAGGATATCTTGCGAAGCTTCTTCTGGAGCGAAAGGTAAAAACCCCCGGAGAGCTTTCAGAAAGCGGGGAACAGAAGCCTCTGGACGATGATCTTTACTATCAGCGGATCCTCCGCTACGGAGATGAGGAGCAGAAAGCAAAGATCCTGTCCGTCAACCAGGCGATTCATTTCCGCGTGGAG
>JAFOJB010000494.1 GCA_017420455.1 Blautia sp. | reverse complement strand
GTATCTTTTTCCTGTCATGCTCTCTCCAGTACACCGAAAGATCCACCAGTGTCAGCTGGTAAAGGAAGGTGCTGAACAGATTGATGACGAAAACCGGCATCATGACAAATCCGAAGCAGGCCTGCACAGACTCCTCTACCTTTCCGTCCAGGGCATATTTCGGTGCGTTGGACAGATAAAAGGTGAGAAAATTGATGAGTGCCAGAGGAAAGACCTCCCACGCAAGGATAGGAAGATTTTCCTTCCTTGCGCTGCTCCGGGAGATTCCCTTCCCGTAAATCATTCTCCAGGAGAAAAAGGTCATAAGCACAAAGATGCCGATGGAGACCAGGAAGGAGGCAAAAAGCGCTTTCTCCATGCTCTGCAGCAAAACCATTCCTGCGGCGAAAACCGCCATGATTCCTGCCCACCGGAAGAAAAACAGCTTTGCGCCGACCTGCAGGTAACCATCGTGCTGGTATTTTCCCCAGACTACATCCTCCACGGCCTCCACAGCGTATATCAGGATCAGCAGAAAAACATCCGCTGCCTTTAAAAGAGAATAGTCTCCTGCCCTCACCTTAAAGAACAGCAGGCCACCTCCCAGGAGAATCATGACAGCAACCGTCAGTGTACGGAGAATGCAGTATTCCCGGAAGGAAAAACGGTTCTCTACATCTGTCACCTGGTAGTTCCGGACGCCAAAATTGCCAATGGTCCTGAGAACATTCCCGGTGGCAAAGGCAATGGTAAGGATTCCGGCATCCTCAAGGCCTGTGGTCCTTGTCACGATCATGGACATGATCACCGCTTCCGCCGCATTTATCAGCCCCGCTGCCGTATTCCAGATAAAATCTTTTTTCCTGTCTTTTTTCATATCTGCTGTCTATGACAACTCCTCCCATAACGAAGTTACTATGTGATCGATTTTTTCCCAGTGCAATGGAAGGAAAAGACAACTCTGAAAACTATGTGCCATTCACCGTGCGCTCATTTTATTCAGGATGCATTTTCTCTTCCCGGAGGCGAGGACCGGAATCTCATCCACATATTCCACATTTACGGTTCCTCCGGTCATTTCCCGGAATTTTTCCAGAAGACTTCCAATCTGGGAAGCCTGTTCTTCGGAGGGCAGATTTCCCTGTGCCTTTTCCTTTCCACTGATCCGGAGCAGGAAATGATCCTGATCCTCCTGTACAAACTGCCATTGGCGGATCCAGTCGGTCCCATGCATGTTCGTGGAGATATAATGGGGTGAGATCACCTTTCCTTCGACATCATAGATCAGATCCAGCCGTCTCCCGTAAAGCTCCTTCAGAAAGATCCTGTATGTCCCTTCCTCCTGCCCGGCCTCCCGCCTTGCCATGGCCGTGTCTCCGGTATCATAACGGATCAGAGGAAAGGCGTAATTGTACAGATCCGTCACGACGATCCTTGAGAGTTCCCCCTCTGCAGCCTCCTCATCCGAGTCGAACTTCAGGAATTCAAAATGCCATGCCGTGGAATCTACATAATATTCTCCGCCATCCGTCTGGGCGGCCATGACCCCGTTTTCTTCATTGGCATAATCCATATTTACTTTACAGCCGAACT
>JAFOJB010000493.1 GCA_017420455.1 Blautia sp. | reverse complement strand
CCTGCAGAACATACCGCATTGCCCGGAACCGGTTTGGCATCATCCTGACCCAGGGACTGAACAGGCAGATCCGCAGGATGTGCGAATACTTCGGATACCGCGTGGTACGCCTGAAAAGGATCCGGGTTCTGAATCTCACATTGAAGGACCTGCCTTCCGGGAAGTACCGGGAAGCCACAGGAAAGGAACTGCTTGAGCTGAAGGAAAAGCTGTATCCGGAAGACCGGTAGAAAGAAACAGGTGTGAAAGAGCCGGTAAGGAAAGCTGAAGGTACAGGAGAGCCGGGAGAAAATGCCGGGCGGTAATACCTGGAGAAAAGAATACCGGGCGGAAACACCTGCAGGAAAGAATACCCGCAGAAATATACCTGCAGAAATATACCGGCAGGAAGAATACCTGCAGAAATACACAGATATATCTGCGGGATGGAACAGCGGGATACAATGGGAGGAAGCAGATGGAGGAATCCATGGAGAAAAAGAGGGAGTCCGTTCGGGAGAATACGGGATCCCCTGAAGATAATCGGGAGCCCGCAGGGAGCGGTAAAAGCCCTGTCGACAGAATGAAGGAGCTCATTCCTGTCCTTCAGGAGGCGGCGAAGGCCTATTACCAGGAGGACAGGGAGATCATGTCCAACAAAGAATATGACGATCTCTACAGCGAACTGGAAAGCCTGGAAAAGCGGACAGGGATCGTACTGACGGACAGCCCTACAGTGACAGTGGGCTACGAAGCTGTAGACGCCCTGCCAAAGGAGCAGCACGAGAGCCCCATGCTTTCCCTGGATAAGACAAAGGACAGAGAGGCGCTGAGGGAATTTATCGGGCCGCACAGGACGTTATTGTCCTGGAAAATGGATGGGCTTACCATCGTCCTGACTTATGAGAACGGAGAACTGCAGAAGGCCGTAACCCGTGGGAACGGAATCGTAGGGGAGGTGGTCACCAACAACGCGAAGGTGTTTGTGAATCTTCCTCTGCGGATTTCCT
Organism: Blautia sp.; assembly: GCA_017420455.1. GTDB lineage: Bacteria > Bacillota > Clostridia > Lachnospirales > Lachnospiraceae > Blautia_A. The sequence continues at coordinate 2,028 of JAFOJB010000493.1, read as the reverse complement.
TTACCAGAAGGCTGGTGCTCCGCGGAGAAGCCGTGATCACCTATGCGGATTTTGAAAAGATCAATGAAACCATCGAGGATGTGGACGCGAAATACAAGAATCCCAGGAACCTGTGCAGCGGTTCTGTACGGCAGCTGAACAATGAGATCACCGCGAAGCGGAATGTGCGCTTCTATGCCTTCGCGCTGGTCAGCGCAGAGGGCGTGGATTTTGAGAATTCCCGGGAAAAGCAGTTCCTGTGGCTGAAATGCCAGGGCTTTGAGACTGTGGAATACCGGGTTGTCCAGGCAGATACCCTGGATGAGGCAATGGAATACTTTTCCCAGGCGGTGGCGAAGAACCCCTTCCCCTCCGACGGCCTGGTAGCCCTGTATGATGATATTGCCTATGGGGAAAGCCTGGGCAGCACCGCTAAATTTCCCCGGAACGCCTATGCCTTCAAATGGGCAGATGAACAGAGAGAAACACAGCTTCTCAGGGTAGAATGGAGCCCCTCCAGAACAGGCCTGATCAACCCGATTGCTGTTTTCGAGCCGGTAGAGCTGGAAGGAACCACCGTAGAAAGAGCCAGTGTCCACAATGTAAGCATCGTGAAGGAACTGCAGCTGGGAATCGGAGACCATCTGCTGGTATACAAGGCCAACATGATCATCCCGCAGATCGCGGAAAACCTTACGAGAAGCGGAAAACTTGAGATTCCCGCCCTCTGTCCCGCCTGCGGGAAAGAGACACAGCTCCGGAAGGAAAATGACGCAGAAGTCCTGTTCTGCGCGAACCCGGAATGTCCCGCGAAGAGGATCAAGTCCTTCGCCCTTTTTGCCAGCAGAGACGCGATGAACATCGACGGTCTGTCGGAAGCCACTCTGGAGAAATTCATCGCCAGGGGATTTATCCGGGATTTCGGAGATATTTTCGAGATTGCAAAATACAAAGAGCAGATCATCGAAATGGAAGGCTTCGGTCAGAAATCCTTTGACAATCTGATGGCCAGCCTGGAAAACGCGAAGGAAACCAGCCTCCCCAGAGTGATCTACAGCCTTGGGATACCGAATGTAGGCCTTGCCAACGCCAGGATCATCTGCCGCTATTTCGACGACGATCTGGACCGCATCCGGACGGCGGACAGCTCCGAGATCAGCGCCATCGAGTCCATAGGACCTGTAATCGCGGGAAACCTGACGTCCTATTTCCAGGATGAGCAGCACAACCGGATGCTGGATCATCTCCTTACGCACCTGCGGATCGTGAAGGAGGAGAAGGACGAAGAGCAGAGCCTTTCGGGAATGGTATTTGTCATCACCGGAAGCCTGGCACATTTTGAAAACAGAAACGAGCTGAAAAACCGGATCGAGGCGAAGGGAGGAAAGGTGACAGGGAGCGTTACGGGAAAGACCAGCTTCCTGATCAACAATGATACCGCCTCCGGGTCCGCGAAGAACAAAAAAGCAAAGGAACTGGGAGTTCCCATCATTTCGGAAGAGGAATTCCTGTCCCGCTTCGAAATCGAAGAACAGCTTTGAAATACAAAGGAAGAAGGAGACAGTAAACGATGCCGATCAAAATACAGAGAGATCTTCCTGTCAGGGAGATTCTGGAAAAAGAGAACATATTTGTCATGGACGAATTCCGGGCCATCCATCAGGATATCCGTCCCATCCAGATTCTGATCCTGAACCTGATGCCCCTGAAGGAAGACACGGAGCTGCAGCTTCTCCGTTCTCTTTCCAATACCCCGCTCCAGGTGGACGTGACTTTTATGAAGGTGCAGTCCCATGAATCCAGGAATACCTCCAAGAGCCATCTGAACAAGTTCTACCAGTCCTTCCCGGAGCTGAAGGACCAGAAATACGACGGGATGATCATCACCGGGGCTCCGGTGGAGCAGATGGAGTTTGAGGAGGTGGATTACTGGGAGGAGCTGACACAGATCATGGACTGGGCCGACCGCCATGTCACGTCCACGATCTACCTGTGCTGGGCGGCCCAGGCAAGTCTGTACCATTTTTACGGACTGCAGAAAAGAAAGCT
>JAFOJB010000492.1 GCA_017420455.1 Blautia sp. | reverse complement strand
CATGATCTGGCGTGACAACTGTCACCTCCACGCGCTCATCGTCATGGCGCTGCTGCATCACCTCTTCGTTTTCCGTGACGAGCCGGATTTTCAGACAGGGGTGTGCTTCCACAGCGGCCTTCACAGCCTGAACCAGCGCATGAGCATTCGCATCGTAAAAGCGGTAAACCGCAGGAATGTTATACTGGGTCGTATTCCGGTTTATCTCCCACTCGATGTACAGGCCCCGCTGGTTTTCGCTCAGCGGATACCGTTCGCGCTTTTCAAAGGCGCGCAAAGCCATGCCCTGCTCATGACTGGCTTTATCGATCAGGGCAGAGATGCCGCGCACCGTTGGCGTCTTCATGATATCCGACACCCTGACCCGGGCGTCATGCCGGCTCTGCAGCGTCGCGGCAAAGCGCATGGCCAAAAGCGAGGACATCCCAAGAGATACCAGGTCGTCGGTAACGCCAAAGCCTGCCTCCCCCAGCATCTGCGCCGCGAGATCAAGCACCTGCTCTTCCGTCGGTGATTCAGGCGCGACGATCTCCTTCAACCTTCTTTCCGGCTCCGGCAGCGCCTTTCGGTCGATCTTTCCGTTGGGGGTCATGGGCATGGCTTCCAGAGGCATATAGGCTGTGGGCACCATGTAGTCCGCGAGGGTTTCAGCCAGGAACGGGCGCAGCGCCTCCGGGGTGATCTCCCGCCCCTGCGCTTGGGTGTAATAGAGTACCAGCTGGTCCCTGCGCACCTCCACTGCGACCGCCTGTATGCCCGGGTACTGGCTGGCTCTGGTCTCAATCTCGCCCAGCTCAATGCGGAAGCCCCGCAGCTTCACCTGCGTATCTATTCGTCCCAGGCACAACAGCTCATTATCCTCATTATACCTTGCCAGATCTCCGGTATGGTACATCTTCTCGCCGGGCAGATATGGGCAGTCGGTGAATTTCTCGGCGGTAAGCTCCGGACGGTTCAAATAGCCTTCCGCAATCTGCGCACCCGCAAGGCACAGCTCACCGACCATCCCTCTGGGCAGGAGCCTGCCCTGAGCATCACAGATTAAGGACCATGTGTTCGGTACAGGACGACCGATTGGAATGTCCACATCCTTCTGCTGGTCCACCAGATGGACGGAGGAGCCGATGGTGAATTCCGTTGGGCCGTACTCGTTGTACATCAGCACATGCGTCTGCGCCACGGGAAGTAGCTTTTCCCCGCCCAGCACGGTAAATTCGGGGAAGAGGTCCGGGTAGCTGTTCAGCATCAGCATGCCCAGCTGTGTGGGAAATTTGACACCGTGGATCTGATTCTCCCGCAGATAATCCGCGAGTCGCGAGGGGTTCAGCCGTATTTCGTCGGACAGAACATGAACCTGTGCACCAACGCAGAGCGGACAGACGATGTCCGTCACAGAGGCGTCGAATGAGAAGGTGACGCTGTGGGCATAGTGTCTTCCCGCCTGATAGCCAAAATCTCTCGCAGCCCAGGCCACATACGCCCTCAGGGCATGATGGTGGATGATGACGCCCTTGGGCTTGCCGGTAGAACCGGAGGTGTAGATCATATAAGCGCGGTGACCGGGCGTCGCCCGGTTCAGTGGCTTTGCCGCGCTGTCGTCCGCCATCAGGCTCGCCACGGCTGCTTCGTCCAGTGTCACACTGGCCCCGGAATCCTCCAGCATGTAGGCGATGCGGTCTTCGGGATACGCCGGGTCGATGGGTACATAGGCCGCGCCAGCCTTCTGGACGCCAATGACCGCCGCGATGAATTCCTTCACGCGATCCATCTTGATGGCCACGAAGCTGTTTTCCCCGACACCCATCTGAATAAGGCGGGCGGCTATCCGGTTTGACAGCGCGTCCAGTTCCCCGTAGGTATAGCTTCCGCGGCTGTCCACGACGGCAGTGATTGAAGGCGTATGATCCGCTATGCCAAGGAAGAGGGCAAGCCAGGTCTGTTTCTGGTCGAATGGAAGCCGCTTTCCTCCTGAAAGCGCCAGGACCTCTTCCCTTTCCCGCGCCGCGACATGCTCAAAGGTGTACAGTCTTCTGTCCGGCCCGGCTGACATCTGTTCCACATAGGTCTTAAACAGGGCAAGAACCTGCCTGATCTCGGCTTCCCTGTAGAGGCTGGTATCATAGCTCGCCTGAAGTATCAGCTTTCCATCCTTCAGGTACGCGGAAAGAGACAGCTCATCAAAACGCTCCTCACGGGTACATACGGGCTTAAGGATATCCTCAGAAACCGTTTCTTCCCTGCCGCTGTTGTAGTTCTCAAAAGCGAGTACCGTCTGAAGCAGATCGCTTCCAGGGTATGACCGCTTCTGTATCTCTGACAGCGGGCAGTAATCATAGGCGTTGCTCCTGGCCGTCTGCGCCTGCAAGGCCTTCAGGGCGGCTCTGGCAGTGGTATTTTGATCTATCCTGATCCTGACGGGTACAGAATTGATAAAGAGACCGACCACATCCTCCGTCTTGACCCCGGCGTTGTCACGCCCTGAAACGACCTTGGCAAACACAACGTCATCCTGCCGGCTGCAGGTACCCAGAACCATGCCCCAGGCCAGCTCTACGCCGTTGCTGATGGTGGCGCCAGCCTCCCGACAGATCTGCTCGAATCTTGCCGTCACCTCAGGGCTAATGGAAATATAAGCTTCATCCTCTTTGCTCCGGAGCGCTTCCGGCACTATCCCGTAGGAAGGGACAGCGGCCCTTGTTTCATAGCCGTCCAGCAGTTCCTCCCAATAGGCCAACCCGGCATACATATCCTTTTTCAGGATCTCACGAACCGCGGCCTCATATCTTCCGGCATCATTATTTCCAGTATCAGGAGAAGCCTTAGCCGCATCCCCTGTCATTTCACTGTTACGGAGTTCTTCCCCCAGATACCGGACAAGGCTGTCCATATAAAGGCCGGTACACCAGCCGTCAACGATGATGTGATGAACCGCTGTGAGCAGATAGGAGCGGCCTTCTGGCGCTTTCACGCAGGTCACGCTGAATAAGGGCTTTCTCTGAAGGTCAAAGCCGTCCCGCAAGATCTCTTCCCGGATCTTCATGACAGCTTCCATGACATCCGCTTCCTTTGAACCGGCTTCTCCCGCATCCGCTTCCTTGGAACCGGCTTCTTCCGCTTTAGCGTCCGTGGAAAGATCGATCATCCGAAGTCCTGGTTTTCTGTCCACGATGGCCTGTCTGGGCACGGTAACCCCTTCGTGGATAATGGCTGTCCGCAGCACTTCATGCTTCCGGCCAAGCCGGTCAAGCGCCCTTCTCAGCATCTCTTCCGTGGGGTTCCCGTCCACTTCGAAAACATCCACCAGCCGGTACGCATAGGACTCCGGCTCGGACACGGCGTTCAGCAGCATTCCTTCCTGCATGGGCAGCAGCGGATAGATCCTCTCCAACGTTTCTCCCCGGGAGGCAAAGTCCGCCATCACGGCTTCAAATTCCGCTTCGCTCCACTGCGTTTCGCCAAGGTCTGTCGCCGTTACGGCCGGAGCGATGTCAGAAGACAGGTAGTTCGTGATTTCCCTGATCTGAGACAGGATCCCGTCCGCAAACCTGCGCGCCTCATCCTCTCCATACAGATCCTTGTTGTAATCCATAAACAGCCGGAAGCTTCCGCCCCGGACAAAGCAGTTGATGGCAATATCAGGGCCATAGCAGTTCAGCGGGCTGATATCCTCTCCCACGGGAATATCCGTATCCGTAAAGAGACGAACGCCATCGGTTTTGTCCACGCCCATATCTCCCAGATAGTTAAAGCCGATCCGGGCCGTAAGCTCCCTGTCCAGCCCCTCCTCCTGATCCCGGGGCGAACCGGTTCCGTCAGCCTTCCCGCTGTCTATGAAGCGCAGCACATTATAGCCAAAGCCCTTGTTCGGAACTCTGTGAAGGGCCTCCTTGGCTGTTAAAAAGTCATGTCGAAGGTCT
>JAFOJB010000491.1 GCA_017420455.1 Blautia sp. | reverse complement strand
GGTTTTATCTTTCATCCAGTCGCGAAGGAAATCAAGGTATTTCGTCTGTCCTGTATGGTCTTCTTTTCTGATACGGAATACGGCATCCCATTCATCAATAACGATTACAAACTGCCTGTTTGTTTTTCTGTAATATTTTTCAAGACTGAAATAGAAGTCGTCAGGATCATACTTTACCTCCGGATATACTTCGTTAAGTTCCTCAAGGATGCGGGAAGCGAGCTTACTTAGTGATTCCGGAACCGGAATATCTTCTTTGATAAAATCCGTCATCACAATTCTGATCACGTCAAATTGTCCCAGATAAACATCCCAGGGATAAGGCTGGTCTGAATGCGGGCCCGTTCTCAGTTTTGTTTTTTTAAACATCGCACCGCTGTCTGCTTCTCTGTCATAATAGGCGCAGATCATATCTGCCGCCATTGTTTTTCCGAATCTTCGAGGACGGGAAACGCTGACATATTTTTGTTTTGTTTTTACAACCGAATTCAAAAAACCGATCATTTCTGTCTTATCTACAAAAATATCCGAATTTATCGCTTCTTCGTATGCGGCTCTTCCCGGATTCAAATAAATCCCCATTCCCTCTTCCTTTCTGCTGGTTTCACTTCAGATCCCTGAAAAAATTCATCCACAGCGCCTATATTATAGCAGAAACCGGTCTTCAGGTCATCAGAAATGGTTGAAATACTGTTCCATTCAGAAAAAATATTTCCAGAGTATATATGAGAACGGTATCGCTTTTCGAAAGGGTTAACTGATTTCCCTCCAGAGAAGCAGGATAATCCATGAATGGTTCCGGCAGAGCCCGGGAGGCTTTGACATAGAGCGTTTGGCTGTCTGTCAAAGCCCCCCCCGCAAGGATGATCGGTTTAGTTTACGATGTGCTGATAAAAGGAGTTTTACATAGTGCTCAGGCCTCTGCAGGAGCGTCAGCGTTTTCCTCCGCGGCATTTCCCACATTTACGGTGATTCCCTTCCCTTTGCCGGAGAGATTTGCGCCAAGCACGGCGGCCAGCAATGTCTTCACGTCGATCCCCAGGGATTCTCCCAGTCCGTCGGAGATCTGGGTGACGGTGTTCATGATGTTGCCGGTAAGCTGGGAGGAATCCCCGCCGTACATCTTGATGGAATCCACATTGGTGTAGGCTTCTCCGGCGGCCTTTGCGATGGCCGGCAGTTGCTCGAAGTAAGTGGTAAGAGCCCGGAGCTGCATATCCATCTGGGCGGCTTCGCCATACTGTTTCATGGCTTCTGCCTTTTTCAGGATACCTTCTGCCTCTGCCAGGGCTTTCGCCTGGATGGCTTCGGCTTCCGCGCGTCCTTTTGCGGCGATGGCTTCCGCTTCTGCCAGACCGGCTGCCTTTATGGCTTCTGCCTCTTTTTCTCTGGCAAACTTTTCTGCCTCCGCTTTGGCCTTCTGAGCCTCTGCCCGCTGGATCGCCTCGAATTTCTCGGCTTCCGCCTGCTTCTGACGTTCATAGAGCTCTGCTTCGGACTGCTTCTGTGTCTTGTAGAGATGGGCGTCGGCCTCCTGCTGTGCAGCATACTTGGACGCTTCCGCCTGTTTCTTGATGGTGGCTTCCAGGGAACGTTCCGTGATCGCCACTTCCCGTTCCTTCAGCTCGATCTCTTTTTCCTGTCTGGCAAGATTCGCGTTGGCGGTGGTGATCTCTATGGTTTTTCTCTGTTCCTCCTGCTGAATCTGGTAGGCGGCGTCTGCCTCTGCCTTCTTGATATCCGATATTCTCTTCAGCTCTGCCCGCTGGATATCCAGCTCATTCTGTTTTTTCGCGATCTCGGTATCTGCCGCCACCTGCGCTTCATTGGCAGCCCGGGAAGCTTCAGCCTTGGCCACGGCGATCTCCCGTTCTGCGTTGGCCTTGGAAATTGCGGCGTCCTTGCTGATCTGCACGGTGTTTTCCAGACCGAGATTGTCGATGACGCCGTTGCGGTCTTTAAAGTTCTGGATATTGAAGGTGGTCAGTTCCAGGCCCATGTCCCGGAGGTTCGGGGTGACATTTTCGATGACCCGTTCCGCAAAGACCTTTTTATCTCCCTGGATCAGCTCTTTCAGAGTTGTCTGGGAAATGATCTCGCGGATGTTTCCTTCCAGGACAGGAGTGATGATCTCCTTGATCTGTTCCGGCTTGTAGCCGATAAACTTGGAGGCGGCGATCTTCAGGTAAACAGGATCCTGGGATACCGAAACATTTGCCACTGCGTCCACCATGATGTTGATGGCGTCTCTGGTGGGAATCTCATCTCTGGAGGTGAAATCCGACTGGATATTTTCCAGGGAAAGGTAATCTACTCGCTGCAGGATCGGGATCACAAAGCAGCCCTTTCCGATGACAGTCCTGCATCCGCCGGGCCCGGTGACCAGCATGGCCACATTGGGGGCGGCTTTTTTGTACATGATTCTGGAGATCCCGAAGACCAGCACAAGAGCAAGCAGCGCGATCAGGATTCCAATGATAATGGGGTTGTGAAACAGGTTCGCAAAAATACCGGTGTTTTCTGACATGATTGTAACTCCTCTCTGTATAAAATATGATCTGGGATCTCCCGCGCAGGAGAGCCGACTGGAAAGGACCGTCCGTATCTGTCTGCCGCGTTTCCCGGAAAGCTCTGTTTCAGGCCAGAGAGAATCCGGCAAAACCGTTATCTTCCGGGAAACAGGTTCTTCCCGGGAGACAGGTTCTTCCGGGAAAAGAGGCGCCGCGAAAGGAATAAAAAAAGACTTACATCACAAAAGCTGCGATGTAAGTCTTGCCATTTCACTTGATACGGATACCTGTGTATCGTACTGACGATCTCAAATCCCATTTCCGGCGAATACAGGGAAAACACAAATCCTTCAGATATTTGGAAGATTTCCCCACCGGGAATGTCTGGCTACTCCCTTACTGGATTGAGTATATTCTAGCACATTGTTAATTAAATGTCAATATATTATGCGCATATAATTCCCGCCTTCTTTGCGGAAGGAGGCACGCTTGCGAGAAAGGGGGAGAGAAAAGGAACCGTCCCCTTTTCTCCATTTCAGCCTTCTTTGCGGAAAGAGGCACGTTTTCTGTCACGGGAATCCAGGATCCTTTTGCGGATCCGCAGGCTCTTCGGGGTGACCTCCAGGAGCTCGTCCCAGTCGATGTACTCGATGGCCTGCTCCAGGGAGAGGATTCTGGGCGGCGTCAGCTTCAGGGCTTCATCCGCGTTGGAGGAACGGGTGTTGGTCAGATGCTTGGTCTTGCAGACATTCAGCTCGATATCCTCGCCCTTTCCGCTCTGACCGATCACCATCCCGCTGTATACCTTCTCGCCGGGGCCAACAAACAGCTGCCCGCGTTCCTGAGCGGAGAAGAGCCCGTAGGTAACGGTTTCACCGGGCTCGAAGGCGATCAGGGAGCCCTGCTTTCTGTACGGGAAATCTCCCTTATAGGGAGAATAGCCGTCAAAGATCGTATTCAGGATACCGGTTCCCTTGGTAGAGGTCAGGAAATCCCCGCGGAAGCCGATGAGGCCCCGGGAAGGAATGTGGAACTCCAGCCGGATGGAGCCGTCGGAGGCGGTGCTCATGCCCTGCAGCTCGCCCTTTCTCTCGCTCAGCATCTGGATGACAGTGCCGGAGAATTCCTCCGGGACGTCCACGTAGGCAATCTCCATGGGCTCCAGCTTCTTGCCGCGTTCGTCATATTTATAGAGAACCTCCGGTTTGCTGACGGCAAATTCGTAGCCCTCCCGGCGCATATTTTCGATGAGGACGGAAAGATGCAGCTCTCCTCTGCCGGAGACCTTGAAGCATTCGGTGGTCTGGGTATCCTCCACCCGGAGGCTTACGTCCGTATTCAGTTCCCGGTACAGACGGTCCCTGATATGACGGGAGGTGACGTATTTTCCCTCCTGGCCCGCCAGGGGACTGTCGTTTACCATAAAGTTCATGGCAATGGTAGGCTCGGAAATTTTCTGGAAGGGAATGGCTTCCGGATGGTCTCCGCCGCAGAGAGTATCCCCGATATGGATGTCGGAGATGCCTGAGATGGCCACGATAGAGCCCACAGAAGCAGAGCGCACCTCCACCTTCTTCAGCCCGTCAAATTCATACAGCTTGCTGATCTTGACCTTTTTCTTCTTATCCGGGTCGTGATGGTTCAGCATCGTGATCTCCTGGTTGACAGAGATCGTCCCGTTTTCCACCTTTCCGACGCCGATGCGGCCGACATATTCATTATAATCGATGGTGCTGATGAGCACCTGGGTATCCGCGTCCGGGTCTCCTTCGGGCGCCGGGATATATTTGATGATCGTCTCGAAAAGAGGCACCATGTTTTCGGGAGTATCCGAAAGATCCAGCACAGCGTGGCCGGCCTTGGCGGAAGCATAAAGGAAGGGGCAGTCCAGCTGTTCGTCGGAGGCTTCCAGGTCCATCAGAAGCTCCAGGACTTCGTCGATGACTTCATTGGGACGGGCTTCCGGACGGTCGATCTTGTTGATGCAGACGATCACATGGAGATCCAGTTCCAAAGCCTTCTTCAGCACGAATTTGGTCTGGGGCATGGCGCCTTCGAACGCGTCTACCAGGAGGATGACGCCGTCCACCATTTTCAGGACCCGCTCCACCTCGCCGCCGAAATCTGCATGTCCGGGGGTATCTATAATATTGATCTTCACGCCATTATAATGGACGGCGGTATTTTTGGAGAGAATGGTGATGCCGCGCTCCCGCTCGATATCGTTGGAGTCCATGACACGCTCCTGAACCTCCTGATTCTCGCGGAACACACCGCTTTGCCGCAGGAGAGAATCCACCAGGGTGGTTTTTCCGTGATCGACATGCGCGATGATTGCAACGTTACGAACATCTTCCCTTTTCATTTTCATAAAATAACGATCCTTTCTCTAAAATACAGGGATTTTCAAACCTTTAGTCTACCATATTTAAAGAATTTTACAAGAAGAAATTATCTTTTTTATGGTTTTTTTTGGTGTTTTGGCAGAACTGGTTTTCAAAGCCCCGGATTTTGTATACCTTGTTAAGGAGGGCATAAAGCCAGGGGATCTCTGAGAACAGAACTGCTGGATCAAGGAAGAAAGCTCCGGGAGAATTTGAAAAGATTGACAGGCAGACAGCCGCATGCCTTGCTTCAGGCAGCAGAGCGCAGCCGCATACCTTGCTTCAGGCAGCAGAGCACAGCCTCATGTCCCCGCTTCACACAGCAGTATGCTTTGCTTTTGGCAGCAGAGCACAGCCACAGGTTTTGCAGCGGGCAGCCGGAGATAACCGCATGCTTTGCAGCGGGCATCCGGGCATGCCGCCTGAACCGCAGTATTCGAGAGGGAAACCTTTCGGATTCACCAGATGACGGCCTCCGGGAACAAAGCGTCACCGGCAAAGAGGGGGACAGGTTTTGCTGTCGACTGTATTTTTGTCGACTTTGCAAAATCGCTATCCGACAACATTGTATGTCAGTTTATTTCTGCGAATAAGAGGAGAAAGGGTATGGGCAAAAAGAAAAAGGAGAAGGGAAAGAAACTTCAGGGAGTAGCCGAAACAAGGCAGGCTCTGGGAAGAAATATGTCAAAGATGGGAGGGGCAGCGCCGGAAGCAGGCCTGTTCACACCAGAGGCGGGATGGACAGCACCAGAGATGGGGCGGTTCTCGCAAGAGGTGGGGCGGTCAGCGTCAGAGATGGGACGGTTTTCGCCAGAGGTGGGGCGGCCAGCGTCAGATATGGGGCGGTTCTCCCAGGAGGTGGGGCGCTCAGTGCCGGAAATGGGGCGGCTCTCGCCAGAGGTGGGGCGGCTGGCCCCAGAGATGAACCGGATCGTGTCGGAGTGGGTCAGGAAAGGAGACCAGGGAGAGAATAACAGGGTATATCTGACAGGAAGGCTTTCCGGGGAAGCCGTCTTTCATCACCGAAACCATGGCCAGCGGTTTTACCAGGTCTATCTGGAAACCCGGAGAAAAAGCGGATATACAGACCGGATTCCGGTCCTGGTCCCGGAGTTTCTGCTGAAGGAAGCAGAACCCGGAAAGGGAGGTCTGGTGGAAATCACGGGAAAATTCCGTTCCTTCAGTAAGGTTGAGGAAGGAAACTATCACGTGCTTCTCAAGGTAGCGGCAGCCACACTTGTCCCTGTGGCAGCCAGAGACTTTCCGGAAGAAGAGAACCACATTTTCCTGAACGGGTATATCTGCAAACAGCCGGTGATCCGCTCCACCCCGCTGGGGCGCCTGATCGCCGACTTCATCCTGGCGGTGAACCGGGAGAGCTTCCGGACAGATTATATCCCCTGTATCTGCTGGGGCCGTACCGCTCGTTTTGCCGCCGCCCTTATGGTGGGGGAGAAGGTACATTTATATGGAAGAATTCAGAGCCGGGAGTATACGAAAAAAACAGAGGAGGAGAAAACAGAGGTAAAAACTGCCTATGAGGTATCGGTAACCAATCTGGAGCTGGTATAAAACTTCAATGAGGCAGTGACCTGACCCGGCGAGG
>JAFOJB010000490.1 GCA_017420455.1 Blautia sp. | reverse complement strand
TTCATCCGGATCTGAAGGATCACCGGAATTCGTGAAGTTCCCGGAAGCTATTCGACCAACGGCATCATTACGTCTCCCAGAAGCAGCAGGATTATCGATATCATCACGCGTCTCAGAAGCAGGAGGACTATCGATATTATCATGGATTTCAGAAGCAGCAGTGTCATCAGTGCTTCCAGAAGTCTGATCATTTTCAGGAATATGTCCCGCTGACTTTTCGTCATCCTCCGTAAGCTCCAGGAAGATATCCTCCAGGGATATTTTCTTTGTACTCATTTCCAGTATCGGACAGTATCTGTCTGCCATGGCGTAAAAGATTTCTTCCCGGGAGTCCTTGTTTTCCTTTTCTGTTATGGTAACCTCCCAGCAGTCCTTCTCTGTCGATTTTCTGATTTCTGATTTCTGTATATCCGGAATTCCGCTGATTCCTTCCATGATACATTCATACTGTCCTCTGATCAGAAGATTTCTTTCCACTTTTCCTTCTGCCATGGCTGAAAGCTGTTCCGGCGTACCGCTGGCTGTCATTTTTCCGTGGGAGATGATCATTACATAATCACAGACTGCGCTTACCTCGGATAGAATATGAGAGCTCAGGATGACCGTATGCTTTTCCTTAAGACTCCTGATGAGGGACCGGATTTCTATAATCTGCTTCGGATCCAGTCCTGCCGTAGGTTCATCCAGAATGATCACATCCGGATATCCGATCAGAGCCTGTGCAAGACCAATTCTCTGCCGGTATCCTTTTGAAAGATTTCTGATCAGCCTGTTCTTTACATCCTGTATCCCGGTCTGTACCATGATATCTTCCAGCATCTGCTGCTCCTGCCTCTTTGGTATTTTTTTCAGGTCTGCCGCAAACCGGAGATACTCCAGAACTTTCATATCCGGGTACAGTGGAGGAATTTCCGGAAGATAGCCGATATGCTTTTTGGCCTGCTCCGGTTCCTCCAGGATATCATGGCCATTTATGGTCACAGTTCCTTCTGTTGACGCAATATAACCTGTGATAATATTCATGGTAGTCGTTTTACCGGCTCCGTTCGGTCCCAGAAAACCATAGATCTTTCCCTTTTCTATCTGAAAAGACAGATGATCTATCGCTGTGTGGGTGCCGTATTTCTTTACCAGATCTTTTACTTCGATCAAATGTATTCCCCTCCTGTCAGAATCCATTTATTCCCGCGGACACCGATTCAGTGGTCTTTCCATCCGGCGGCTGCCGCAAAGGCCAGATACCCCGCAGCTCTGCTGCACATACACGCTGTATGCCTCACATCTTCCTGTGAAATCTGACTCTCAGGATCATTTTATGGATCAATTGTGAGAAAAATAGGATAAATTTGTGATAAAACTGTGATCATTCTGTGTCCTGAAGAAAGGCCGGACAGCAGGATGATCCTGCATATCCGGCCTTTTCCGATCTCAGTCCCGCAGCTGCTGCGGGATATTTCATATCATTTTATTTCAGAGGCTCTTTTAAGGGCGTTCCTGCCTTCCGGGGGTATTTTCCGGATGTAGGCCGTACTTTCCTTATCACGACCAGGGTTCTTTCGATATCGGTTCCCGGGAGAAAGAATGTTTCCGTTTTTTCTATCTTTCCACCCAGCAGATGCACCGCGTTTCCGGCATTTTCCAGTTCTTCCTTAATCTTTCCTGACTTAAAGGAAATAAAGAACCCGCCTGTTTTCACAAAAGGAAGACAGTATTCTGATAAAGTGGAAAGATTGGAAACTGCCCGGGATACGCAAAGGTCGAATTTCTCTCTGTATTCAGGATTTCTTGCTGCCTCCTCCGCACGGAAATGTACGGCATGTATATCCGAAAGCTTTAAAAGCGCGATGGCCCCGTCAAGGAAAGTTACTCTTTTCTGCAGGGAATCCAGAAGACATACGGACAGATCCGGAAACATGATCTTCAGCGGAATTCCCGGAAAGCCTGCTCCGGTTCCCACGTCGATCATGCTGCCTGTTTTCGAAAAATCCACTGCCTTCACGCAGGAAATACTGTCCAGAAAATGCTTTATGACCACTTCCTCAAACTCTGTGATGGCTGTAAGATTCATCACCTTGTTTTTTTCTGTGAGAAAATCATAATACGACAGGAATTTTTCCTTCTGCTCCTCTGAAAGAGAAATCCCCAGATCTCCACATCCTTTTTCAAGAAAAGTTAAATCCTTTTCCATAATCATCTCCTCAAAATCTGTCTCCTCACCTTCCATGTCCAAGATAAACAAGAAGCACCGAAATATCCGCCGGACTGACTCCGGATATTCTGGAAGCCTGGCCAATGGAGACAGGGCGGTATTTCTGCAGCTTCTGTCTGGCCTCTATACGAAGGCTTTTCACATTTTCATAGTCCAGATCCGCGGGAATCATTTTCTTTTCCAGCTTCCTGAACTGCTCTACCTGTTTCATCTGACGTTTGATATATCCGTCATATTTGATATTGATATCAACCTGTTCCCTTACATCCCAGGGAAGAGACGGCCTGTCTTTATCCAGAGGAGCCGTCTTTTCATAGGAAAGCTCCGGACGGCGGATCAGCTCTGCAATGGAGGTACCGGATTTCAGGGCTGTACTTTCATATTGCTCCAGGATTTTCTGTACTTCCGGACCTGCGCCGATGTTCGTATGCTCCAGGCGGTCGATTTCCTTTACGATCGCTTTTTCCTTATCTACGGTCTTCTGATAAGTCTGTTCATCTACAAGACCAACCCGATATCCCTTTTCCCGCAGTCTCAGATCCGCGTTATCCTGCCGCAGAAGAAGTCTGTACTCGGCCCTGCTGGTCATCATACGATAAGGCTCCTTGTTTTCCTTCGTTACCAGATCATCAATCAGCACGCCGATATAACATTCAGAACGGTCCAGGATCAGCTGCTCTTTTCCAAGGATTTCCATGGAGGCATTGATGCCGGCCACCAGTCCCTGAGCTGCGGCTTCCTCGTAACCGGAGCTGCCGTTAAACTGCCCGGCGCTGAAAAGACCTTTGATCTCTTTAAATTCCAGTGTAGGATTCAGCTGCCTGGCATCAATACAGTCATATTCTATCGCATAGGCGTTTTTAACGATCTTTGCGTTCTCCAGACCCGGAACAGTCCGGTACATGGCTGCCTGGACATCCTCCGGAAGAGAACTGGACATGCCTCCGATATACATTTCATTGGTATAAAGACCCTCCGGCTCAATAAAAACCTGATGTCTTTCCTTATCTGCAAATCTTACCACCTTGTCCTCAATGGAAGGACAATATCTTGGACCTACGCCCTCGATCATTCCAGAGTATAAAGGAGATCTGTCCAGATTTTCCCGGATGATCCTGTGCGTCTCCTCGTTGGTATAGGTAAGCCAGCAGGAGGCCTGAGGAATCTGAATATCCTCCGGATCTGTGGAAAAAGAAAAGGGCACAACCCTCTCATCCCCGAACTGTTCCTCCATCTTGCTGTAATCTATGGTGTTTCCGGCGATTCTGGCAGGAGTTCCTGTTTTGAAGCGAAGCATTCCGATTCCCAGCTCCTTCAGGGAATCTGTCAGATGATTGGCGGCCTTCAGTCCGTTCGGACCTGTAAACTCCTCAACATCACCATAAATACAGCGTGCCTTAAGATACGTTCCTGTACACAGTATGACTGCCCTGCAAAGATATACCGCCCCGGAAAAGGTTTCTGCTCCATAGATGCGTTTCTCTTTTACCAGAAGTTTTGTGACTTCGCCCTGACGGATCGTCAGATTCTCTGTCTCCTCCAGAGTCTTTCTCATAGCATTGGAATAGGCCTGCTTATCTGCCTGAGCCCGGAGAGAATGCACCGCAGGTCCCTTGGAGACATTCAGCATTTTCGACTGAATAAAGGTTTTGTCGATGTTTTTACCCATTTCACCGCCAAGAGCATCCAGCTCCCGCACAAGGTGTCCTTTGGAACTTCCTCCTATATTGGGATTACATGGCATCAGGGCAATGCTTTCCGCACTCACCGTAAACAAAATGACAGATAGCCCAAGCCGTGCGCAGGAAAGCGCTGCTTCACAGCCTGCATGCCCTGCGCCTACCACAACAACATCATAAGTTTCCTGGAGATGATTCATATTTTCTTTTTCAAAACCGGTCCCGATACAAACCGGCTGTTCTCCCTTCATAAAATCTTGACGTGCAAAGTTTCTTCTGCAGTCAGGAGAGCCGGCAGACGCCGAAAACACATCAGTCCCCGGCACCGGTGAGGCCGTGAACTGCAACGATCTTCTACTTTCCTACGCAGAATTTTCGGAATATTTCGTTGACCAGATCCTCGGAAAGCGCTTCGCCCAGGATCCTGCCAAGACTTTCATAGGCGTTCATCAGGTCTATGGAGAAAAAGTCCTCCGGCATCTGGTTCCGGATGCTCATAAGAACCATGGAAAGGCTTTCTGAGGCCTCCATAAGAGCTTCCTTATGTCTCGCGTTCGTAATGGTGATTTCGTCTCCGGCAAATATTTTCCCTTCGTAGAACATTTTCCGGATTTCCGAAATCATCTGCTCCTTTCCTGTTCCATCCTTTGCGGAAAATGCGATCACCGGATGAGAACTGCTTTCATCGGAATTTCTGAGCATCTTCCTGAGATCCTCCAGACTGAAGGCCGATGTCAAATCTGCTTTATTATATAAGACAATTGCCCTCCTGTCATCCAGAAGCGGAATTATTTTTTCATCATTTTCGTCCAGAGGAGCAGAGGAATCTGCTACGTACAGGATCAGGTCCGCGTCCTTTGCCGTTTCCCTGGCTTTTTCCACACCGATTTTTTCTACAATGTCTTCCGTATCCCGGATTCCGGCTGTATCTATAAGGTGCAGCGTGATACCGGACAGATTCAGATATTCTTCCAGCGTATCCCGGGTGGTCCCTGCCACATCAGTCACAATGGCTCTGTCCTCCCCAAGAAGCAGGTTCAATAAGGAAGATTTTCCGGCATTTGGTTTTCCAAGGATCACTGTCCGGATTCCCTCCTGCATGATCCTGCCGTCGGAGGCACTTTGTATAAGCCTGTCGATCTTTTCTTTCTCTGCTTCCACTACTTTTTCCAGCTTCGCAGGATACCCGTCCAGGCTGATATGCTCCGGATCATCCAGAGCCGATTCTATATAGGCTATCTCGTACAGAAGAGCTTCCCGGATTCCCCTG
>JAFOJB010000489.1 GCA_017420455.1 Blautia sp. | reverse complement strand
TCTATTTCAGTCTTGAAAAATATTACAGAAACACAACCAGACAGTTTGTAATCGTTATTGATGAATGGGATGCTGTATTCCGCATCAGGAAAGAAGATCATACAGGACAGAGGAAATACCTTGATTTCCTCCGCGACTGGATGAAAGATAAAACCTATATTGCACTGGCTTACATGACAGGAATTCTGCCGATAAAGAAATACGGCGAGCATTCTACCCTGAATATGTTTACGGAATATTCCATGGAATCCCCCCGGCAGCTGGCAACGTACACGGGTTTTACGGAAAAAGAGGTCAAAGAGCTTTGTACTCTTTATGGAATGGACTATACTGATATTTCAGACTGGTATGACGGATATGTGATCAGTGATCGAATCCCTCCTGAAAAAAGAGATGATTATCGCCAGGGAATATATGACGGCCATAAAGTATCGATCTACAGCCCATTATCTGTTGTAGAATCCATGATAACCGGACAGATCAGTAACTACTGGAATAAAACATAAACCTATGAAGCTCTTGCTGAATATATCCGCAAAGACTATGATGGCCTGAAAGAAGCTGTTGCTTTTCTGATGGATGGCGGCAGGTTGAAAACGGACACGTCATCCTACCAGAATGATATGACCACTTTCCACAGCAGGGACGATGTACTTGCCCTTCTGATTCATCTTGGCTATCTGGGATATGACGACGAAACCAGCGAAGTATTTATCCCAAACCGCGAAATTATGGACGAGTTCCGGACTTCGACCAGGTCCGGGGAATGGAAAGACCCTTTCGAATCCTTCGAAATATCCCGGAATCTGTTAAAGGCCACATGGGATCGTGACGCGGACAAAGTGGCCGGACCTGCCGGCTCTGCTCATAGAGTTAAAATATGATAAAACAGCCGAAGGAGCGATCAGCCAGATAAAACGACAGTGTTACCCGGACAGGCTGGAGCATTATTAAGGCAATATCCTGATGGTCGGTATCAATTACGCCAAAAATGTTCCGAACGATAACCCTGCGTTTAAACATCACAGCTGTGTGATTGAAAGAGCGTAAGCTGAATGTTTATCGCATGTTGTTCCTCCTGCCCGTTTTTGGGACATGTCAGACAAGCCTGCTTTTCAAACCATGCCTTTCTATGATATACTGTTTCAGACACCAGAAGGCACTCTGTTCAGAATCTCATCGGCTGGGGGCCGATTACAGCAGAAGCAGCCGCCGGAAGGTATCCTTTCCCGGAACAGCCGCAGGACGCAGTCACTGTTTTTTGGAAATCCGGGTTTTTCAGAAGTACATATTGTAAAGGAGTCTCCCATGAATCAGAACGATACCTCCGGGATCCTGGTTTCCCGGGTTTCACAAAGCTATGGAAAAAAGAAGATACTGACGGATATTTCCTTTTCCGCTCCCCCTGGTTCCATTATCGGCATCATCGGGATCAATGGCGGAGGAAAAAGCACCCTGTTCTCCATTCTTTCCGGGATCCGAAAGCCCACCGGCGGCAGCTTTTACTGCTTCGGCCATGACATGTTCCACGAAAGAGAGGCCTTCCGGGAGCTGATCGGCTATCTTCCCCAGGAAAATCCCCTGCTGGAGGACCTTTCGGTGCTTGACATTCTGCGGCTGTGGTACGGACGGAACATTCACATGGACATGCCGATCCTCACCCAGCTTCAGCTTCGCGAGCTCCTTCCCCTGAAGGTGAAAAGCCTTTCCGGCGGAATGAAGAGGCGGCTCTCCATCGCCTGCGCGGTGGCGCTTTCCCAGCCCGTCCTCGTGCTGGATGAGCCATCCTCCTCCCTGGACCTCCACCAGAAAAAGATCATCAGCGACTATATCACCTCCTTCGCAGACAATGGCGGGATCATTCTTTTATCTACCCATGATATGGGAGAGATTCGCCTGTGTACACATCTGTTCTATCTGGAGGACGGCACCGCCGTTCCCATGCATGCGGAGGAAGCCATCAGACGCCTTCAGGCCGGGGAGGGGTGAACAGTTTGGAAAAACCAAGAAAGGGAATTTATTACCTTCTCATCTGGAAAAAGGGAATACGGATCCTGACCCGTTTTTTTGTGACGCTGCTGGTCACGGGCGTCATCCTGATCCTGGGGACTCTCGCCATTTTTGCAGCCTCCAGGAAGGAGAAGTCTCTGCTGCCCCGGGTTCAGGTCGCCGTCACCGTCCTTGACGGAAACATGGCGACGACCATGGCCGTTCAGATGGTGGGGGAAATGGACGCCGTAAGGAATGTATGTGATTTCCGGCTGCTCTCCAAGGAGGAAGCACAGCGCGCCGTACGGGATGGTACCGTGCAGGCTTCCATCTACCTGACAGAGGATCTGTATCAGGATGTCAACCATGGAGTCAACACGCCCGTCCTCGTAGAAGTCGCGAAGGATTCCAGCCTTGGACTGCAGCTTTTCAAGGACCTGATCAATGTCGGCGTTTCCATGCTGCAGATCGGAGAAGCCAATGTCTATACCCTGGATGAGATTTCCGAGGTCTATGAGATGAATGTCTCTGTGTCCGACCTGATGGACACCATCGCGGACAACTATCTGAATCTGGCCTTCAACCGGAATTCTGTCTGGATCACCACGATGCTTTCCCCTTATGGAAACATCTCCATGATGGGCTTTTATTCCATCACTGTGGCGCTGGCTGTTGTCTGCCTGCTGTTCGGAACCGGTTTTTCCGGGCTCTATGACCAGAAGGAGCACTCTGTGGATGTGTGTCTTGCCCGTATGGGGATCACTACCGTCACCAGGAGTCTTGCCCGTCTTCTGGTGGAAACCTTTGTAAACTGGCTCCTGCTGATCATTGTCCTTTTACCGGCACTGTATTTCACGAATTCGGCAGAGCTTTCTGTTTCCATGGTAAGCACGGTGATCCCTGGCCTTATTCCGATTGCCTTTTCGGTGGCCGCCTTTATTCATCTGGTGAACTCCTTCGCCGTGGGCGACTCCGGAAATCTTTTTTACCTGATCATCAGTATCCTGCTGTTCGTCCTGGGAGGCGGGTTGTTCCCGGCCGCATACCTGCCGCCGGCGTTATACCGGATCTCCTCGGTTCTGCCCATCGGTTTCTGGCAAAGATACCTGTCCGATCTTCTCTGGAACGGTTTCTCTGTCAGTTCTCTGGCGGGAGTTCTGTTGTTTGGAACCGGCATGGCAGTTTTGGGAGGGATAGGTTTAAAGATCAATGAAAACAAATAGCAGAAGATGGGGCAGGTTTTTTTTGCTGATCCTCAAAAATGTCCTGAAAAGCCCCAGAATATATATTCTTGCAGGACTGTGCCTGTTGTTCCTCACAGTATTTCAGAATGTGGTATTTCCGGCATCCTATCGTACGGTATATGGGATCTTCCTGGACGGGGCGGATTACGGACAGGATATGCTGAATCGTCTGGCGGAGGATGATCTGTATACTTTCGAACTGCTTGACAGCAGAGAGGCTCTGATGGACGAGGTACGCTCCGGGCGTCTGGACTGCGGATTCATCCTGGATTCCCGGCTGAACGATATGATCGACATCGGAAATATGCAGGGCCTCATGGATTATGTTTTCTCCACCTCCACCACAAAGGGACCGGTCCTGCGGGAGAAGGTCTTCGCCGCTTTTCTTATGAACGCGGCCCAGCAGATGCTCGTCTCCTTCACCACCGACGGGAAGACCTTCGTAAATGAAAGCGAGCAGCTGACGGAGGACATCCTCGCCTCCTTCCACGGTTTCCTGGACAGAGGCGAAACGCTGCAGGTCATCTTCGAGACCGTGGACGCAGATGCAGAGAACGCGGCGGGCGCAGATGCAGCAGCAGATATGAACAATGGCAGTGCTGACGCGGTACCAGTGGAAAACACGGCAGACGGAAACAGTGCATCTGCAGCGGACGGCGCGGCAGATGGCGAAACGGACGCATCAGAAGTTCAGGAGGGAAGCACTTCCGACTCCGGCGCATCCTCGCAGCGGCAGCGGCGTACACTCAGCAGGAATGCCGGGAAGAAAAACCTCTCCGGCTCCGGAGATGCTTCTTCTGAAGCCTCTGCCCGGAATTCCGATTATGTCCCTGCGGAGGTTTCCCTCGCTGACCGCTTCCTTGCCCTCTGCGGCACCCTGATCTTCGTAGCCGCCATCGTATTCGGGAGGACCAGGTTTTCCCCGGAACGGAAACGCATGGTCAACGCCATGCGGGGCACCGACAGAGCCATGTGGTCCTTCCTTTCCATCCTGGCCCCGGTCATGGTGATCGATGCGGCGATCACCGCCGCCTATCTGACGGGAATGTTTATTTACAAAAGTCTCACGCCGATGAACGCCCTTACCTCCGTCGGGATCTTTCTTCTGTACGGTCTCGTCTGTTCGATCTGGGCTTACATCTATTCCCTGCTCTTCCACCGGGAATCCATGTATCTCGGAACCTTCATCGGAGTGATCATCCTGTCCCTCCTGACATGCAGGTCTTTCTTCCCAATGGGCAGTCTGATTCCCGTACTGGATGTACTGAAATGGGCTTTCCCGGTGAACTATATCCTGTGACGGCCTGTCCATCGGACCCGCTGTCCGCGGAAATAAACTTATCAAGGAGCTAACAATGGCAAAATTATATTTTCGCTACGGTGCCATGGGCAGTTCAAAATCTGCCAACGCACTGATGGTACGTTACAACTATCTGGAACGGGGACAGAAGGTGATCCTTCTGAAACCGAAGGTCGACAACCGGGATGGAGAAAAGGTCGTTTCCTCCCGGATCGGGATTTCCGCTGAATGCGATTACGTGGAAAACTTCGTGGAATACGCGAAGAGATGCTGGAGAACAAAGGAGGATGTGAAGGAATGGGCCGCCATCATTATTGACGAAGCACAGTTCATGACTCCCGGACAGGTAGAATTCATGGCGCAGATGGTGGATGATTTCGAGATCCCCGTAATCTGTTATGGTCTGCGGACGGATTTCCAGGCCAGGATGTTCCCTGGTGCAGCCCGCCTCTTCGAACTGGCAGACCAGATCGAACAGATCCCCACCGTCTGCTGGTGCGGAAAGAAAGCGCACTTCAACGCCCGGGTCATCGGCGGCAAGATGCTGCGGGAGGGAGAACAGGTCTTTATCGGCGGCAATGAAAGCTACATAGCCCTCTGCCGGAAACATTACATGCAGGGAAGATTCAGAGCGGATTGAACCCCGCCGCTTTTCTGCTCTGTGGCCGTGCCGCACAGCCGTGCGCAGATGATCGTCTGGCAGGCGGCCGTGCGGCAAACGGTCGTGAAGAGGCGGTCGTGAGAGGCGGTCGTGACAGGGGATTCTTTCCCGGTATGCCGTTTCTGTGACAATGCATATGGTAAGCTGTATCCATAGATCCAGAGCAAAAAGACTTCATCCCGCTGAACCGTCTTTTTGCCTCATGTCACACCACAGCACCTGGCTGCAATGCAGGCAGCCGCATGGCTCGTTGTCCACGGAAATATATTTTTATCAAAAAAGGAGGAACATCAACATGAAGAAAATGATCGGTCTTATTTCAGCAGCAGCTCTGGTACTTGGCCTGGCTTCTTTCGCCGGAGCAGAAACCGCAGAGGCTCCGGCACAGGACGGCCTGTATGCCTCCGTCCACGAGGTGAAGGAATCTCCCGACTGGCTGAAGGAGCTTCCCTCTGCCCAGGAAGAAGGAGTCACCCAGCTTTTTGTCGTCGCAGGACTGCGGGAGGATACTACCACTGCCACCGTATCCATGCATGAAAAGAATGAAAACGGCGAATGGCAGCAGATTCTCTCCACACCGGCCTTTGTCGGAAAGAGAGGCCTCTGCCCCGATGAGGAGCATGCCGAGGGCTGCGCCCAGACGCCGATGGGCGTTTATCATTTCAACAAGGCATTCGGAATTGCCGATGATCCCGGCTGCGCCATCCCTTATATAAAGGTAGACGATGATACCTACTGGTCCGGAGACGCCAGAGAGGGCATGCATTACAACGAGATGGTAGACATCAAGGAGTATCCGGACCTGGACATGACCGACAGCGAGCATATCGTGGATTACGATTATCAGTATCAGTACTGCCTGAACATCAGCTTCAATGAAGATGGGACTCCCGGCAGAGGCTCCGCCATCTTCCTTCACTGCTTCGGACCTGTGAAGCCCTACACCGGCGGATGCGTGGCTCTTCCCGAAAACATCATGAAGATCGTGATGCAGAAGGTACAGCCGGACTGTGTCGTCGTGATCGATACCCTGGAAAACCTGACCGGAAGCCCGGAGATCCAGTAAAAACTGCATCAGATAAAAACAGCAGGTACGGGGACAAGTCCCCTGACTCACCGGGTCACAGGGACAGGATACCTGTATTCCGCAAAAACAGCAGCATCGGGCAGGGGAGAAATACACTCCCCTGTCCGATCTGCGATGCCCCTCATCCCAGGGCATGCCTTTCGATAACCGTTCGCCGCCAGGTGTGCGCTCTTGCAGGCACGGCGCACATCTGGCGGCTTTATCGCACATAAAAGGGGCTGTGAAAAGCAAAGTCAGACCTTCTGCTTTTCACAGCCCTTTTTTTGGAGTCACGTGAAAGATTTCCTTACTTCAGGACTCTTTAGGTGCTTTTATTTCTTCTTCCCGAAGCCCGGGGAGAAGATGGTTTTGTCGATGGCGAAGATAATGATCATGGATACGCCGCCGGTAACCACGGTGGTCACAATGTTCCGGATGCCGTCGGGAACGTTGAAGGCCGCCGTCACCGGATTCCAGATACAGGTAAAGAGATTCATGATGAAGAATACGCCCAGCGCACCGGCGAAGTGACAGATTACCTGCTTTACTACCGGCCCTTTGCTGCGGAAGGTTACATTTCTCTGCAATGGGAAGTTAATGCACTCACCGATGATGATCGAGGTGAAATTAGCCAGGGTAAAGGCCAGTCCTCCATCCGCGAGGCTGTTTCCGATGACGGACAGTGTCAGAGGGACATCCATGACCTTGACGTTGATGCCGGGCCAGTTCCAGGCCACATCTCCCACAAAGCTGTGGAATAATCCGGGCAGAAAGGTGAGAAGCCCCCATTTCAGAAATGTAACCACATAGCTGAAGATCAGGAAAAGCCCGCCCTCACGGATCCACTGCGCTGCCTTGGGATGCTTTTCCGCAAAATTACTCATAAGCAAATACCTCCTCCCAATACAAGGTGTAAACGTTGTCTCACTGAATGCGTTTCGCCTTCTTCTGGACCTTTCTCTGCCGGAAGAAGCCGGCGATGATTCCCCCCAGACCTTTAAAGAAGGCGATGGCGTGTCCGTTTACAATGGTCACGATGGACTCGCACATTTCCTGACTCACCATGCCGCCGGCCATTTTTCCGATGGCGCGGAAGGGCATGTTTGTGACAAAAATGATATTCAGGTCCGGTTTTCCCTTTTTCATACTGGAATTCAGCATATTCTGCATGATCTTCCCAATGAGTCTCGCCTTCAGGCTCCTTGCATAATACAGCTGCGCAATGGCGTCGTTCATGCCCAGTTTCTTCTTCCAGCTTCCATCCGGAATCTCGTGCCCGAGGAGGGTCGTGAATTCCGCGTCAGAAACCGCAAGGATATCTGCGGAGGCATAGGAAGGAAGGTCTGAAAGCTCACAGGGAAGAGGCGCTTCTGTCCCTGCAATCCTGATCCTCTCTGTCAGCCGGATATCGGATACGCTTGCTCCCACCAGCAGGTCATATTCTCCGCCGTCGATCTCGAACCGGTCTGTCTTTGTGTTGAAATAACGGAAGGCCTTGTCATCCAGCGGGATGACAACCTCCCTGCTCTCGCCGGCTTTCAGGAATACCTTGGCAAAGCCCTTCAGCTCCTTCTTCGGACGGTAGATCTTCGGTGATACCGCTGAGACATACAGCTGAGCCACCTCTGCTCCATCCCGGCTGCCGGTATTCGTGATGGTGAAGGCCGCTTCTTTCTCCGAAGCCCTGAGATTACTGTAACTGAATTCTGTATAAGACAGGCCGAAGCCGAAGGGGAACAGCACCGGCTTTCCGGCCGTCTCATAGTAGCGGTAGCCTACATACAGGCCTTCCCGGTACTCCACGCTTCTTTCCTTCGCAGGAAAATACGGCCGGGAGGATACATCCTCATAGGACAGGGGATAACTCTCCGAAAGCTTTCCGGAGGGGTTCACGTCTCCCATGATTACCCGGAGAATGGCGGATGCGCCGGCCTGGCCGCACAGATACCCGTGCACCAGAGCCTTGCAGGAGCCAAGCCAGGGCATCTCCACCGCAGAGCCCGCAGCCATGACAACCACGACATTCCCGTTTGCCGCGGCCACCTCCTTCAGGAGAGCGGTCTGGCTTTCGGGGAGCTTCATATTGGGGCGGTCCAGACCCTCGGATTCCGAAATTTCGTCCAGCCCCAGGTACAGAAGGACCACCTCCGCCTTCTTTGCCAGCTCCACAGCAGCTGCGCGAAGGGCAGGATCTCCCGCTCCGACACGGGGATATCCCTTTTCAAAGCCCACGACCTCCAGTGGGAAATCACCGATCACCTTTCTGCAGGAATCCAGCTTCGTGGGGTTTACAACCGACGAGCCTGCTCCCTGATAACGGGGTTCCTCCGCAAAATCGCCGATCAGGGCGACCCGGGTTCCCTTCTTCAGAGGAAGGATCCCGTCCTCATTTTTCAGAAGCACAACGCTCTGCTCACAGGCCTTTCTGGCCACAGCGTGATGCGCCTCCACATCAAAGCTTTTCCCTTTGGCAGCTTCCATGGCCTGATGGGTAGAAAAGACCACAGACAGCAGTTCATCGACACGGCGGTCCACCATGCTCTCCTCGATCTTCCCTTCCCGGACGGCACGGATCAGCTGTTCTGCCGAGTCCCCGCCGGTGGTGGGCATTTCCAGATGAGAGCCTGCCCTTACGCCTTCCACGAAATTGTTTCCGGCGCCCCAGTCCGATACCACAAAGCCCTGGAAGCCCCACTGATCCCGGAGGATCTCCTGGAGAAGATGCGCATTTTCATTGGCATACACGCCGTTGATCTCGTTGTAGGAGGACATGATGCTCTTCGGATCCGCTTCCTTTACGGCGATCTCGAATCCTGTCAGATAGATTTCCCGGAAGGTCCTCTCGTCCACAACAGAGTTGGAGGCCTGGCGTCTCAGCTCGGTATTATTGGCCGCGAAATGCTTGGGGCAGGCCGATACGCCGTTTTCCTGAATTCCCCGGATATATCCGGCAGCCATCTTCCCGGCAAGATATGGATCCTCTGAAAAATATTCAAAATTCCGGCCGCATAACGGACTTCTCTTGATATTCATGCCAGGCCCCAGAAGGACCGCCACTTCCTGGCAGGCAGCCTCCTCTCCCAGGTTTCTGCCTATTTCTTCACCAAGCCCGGGATCCCAGGAGTTGGCAATCGTCGCAGCTGTCGGAAAACATGTGGCCGGGATCGAGCCGTTCAGACCCAGCTGGTCTCCTGCCCCTTCCTGCTTACGGATGCCGTGCGGCCCGTCAGACAGAGTAATACTCGGAATTCCCTTTGCCCCGATGCTGCAGGTAGACCAGAAATCCCTGCCGGAAAGCAGATAACACTTTTCCTCCAGTGATAATTTTGAAATAGTCTCCTGATGTTTCATTTTCCTTTTCCTTACTTTGCATATACCAGGCTGCCCTGGCGGCCTGAGAAGGCCCCCGGGCAGCCCATGACTTAAGTCAGATCAGTCAGAAAACTCTCATCGCAGAAAAAGATCATTCTGCGTATTTCTTTCTGCTCTTTCTCCAGACGAGGATAAACAGAGCTTCAAGCACTACAAGAGCAGCTCCCAGCGGGATGTCGATCTTCTTCAGCAGAGCTGTAAGAGCGTTGGAGCCGGAGGCCGCAGGATCGCTTTCTACTGCATAGTAGCCGGAATTTCCGACGGTATACAGGATATTCTTGCAGGCCTGTCTCATGGCGAGGGTCGCCGTTGCGCTGTTGTCGGTGAACTGGTTGGAGGCTGCGGAAGCAAAGCCAAGCATCAGGTCGTTTCCGTTCCTGACGCACTTATCGGAGATCATGTAGCCATAGGAACCGTCATAGTCGGTCTCCACCATTCCTACAAAGCCCCACTCATCGCGAAGAACATTTTTCAGCAGGTTCGCATTGGAGCAGCACGGCTGCGTTCCGATCCAGTTGAAAGCGGACATGGCGGCGATGGGGGTTCCGGTATAGTTCTTGACTGCCAGCTCGAAGGGCTTCAGATAAATCTCCCGGATCGCCTGCTCGTCCGCAAAGGTCAGCAGGAAGGAGCAGCGGTTGCCCTCCTGGTCGTTCAGCGCGAAATGCTTGATATACGGATAAAGCCCCTTGGCTGCCGCGCCGTTGATCTCTGCCGAGGCAAGCTTTCCGGCCAGGACTCCGTCCTCGGAATAATACTCGAAGTTACGCCCTGCGAAGGCATTTCTGTGGGTATTCATGGCAGGTCCGTACCAGCCGTAGTTGTTGGCGTCCGAATATTCCTGACCCATTTTTGTACCCATCTCCTCCAGGAGCTCCTTGTTCCAGGTCTGAGCCATCAGAACCTCAGAGGGATACGCGGTACCATACGCGCCGGTGATAAAGTTCGAAAGACCTGCCGGTCCATCGCAGTCGGAGGTTCCGATCTTTCCTACAGAGGGGATCTGAGCTGTCTGCCAGCCGCCCAGGTTGATCATCAGAGCCATATCGTCGAAGGAAAGCTGATCGAGCAGGGTCTCCCAGTCCGGATCATCATAGGACTTGCCGTACATGCTGAACAATGCCAGGCCGTTGGATGCTCCCAGGGTCGGCATCGTATCCGCCTCGTTGTCGTAAAGTGTCGGGTCATAGGTTCCAACCACCTGCGGTTCCACAGCGGCGCGCACCTCTGCGCTCATCTCGAAGCTGGCCGGAGCTGCAGTCACCTTCTCGTAATTCTTAAAGTGATCGGCGCGGGAGAGCTGTTCAAAATCACCTCTTGCGTAATCCTGGAACTGGTTGACTGCCTTTACCTGATCGGTAGAACGTCCGTCATAGATGACGTCCGCGTCCACGGAGAATTTCTCCTCGGAAAGAACCGTATGAGAATCGGACCGTACAGAAACCTTGTATTCTCCTGCCTCCAGGATATATCCGCCTCCGTCGGCCTTGATGCCGTTGGAGTCGTAGGAAGCCATGTCCTCTGCCGGAATGGAGAAGGAAACGGTCTCGGACGCACCGGCATCCAGCAGGGAGGTCTTCGCGAAATCCACCAGGTTGGCGCTTGCCTTTTCAATGCCGCCGCTGGTATACGGAGGATTAAAGTACACCTCCACGACATCCTTGCCTGCCGTATCTCCTTTGTTGGTGACGACCACGTCGAAGTTTACATTGGTTCCGTCAAAGGCAAAATTCTCGATCTTCTGCTCGAAGGTAGTGTAGCTCAGACCATAGCCGAAGGGATACTGGACAACATCCTCATATTTGATGAGGCCTTCCTCTGCGGCGGTCTCGTAGAATTTGTATCCTACATAGATACCCTCTACATAGTTCACAAAAGCCATGTTTCCTTCATAAGCCCCATCCGCCCCGGCAATCTGCTGCTTCAGATCGTCCACATTGGTATACGCAAAGTTGCCGAAGTTGTTCCAGGTTGGTGTCGCTGTCAGATCCTTCACATAAGTATCCACAGTCCTTCCGGAGGGATTGATGCTTCCGGCCATGATCTCGCCCAGGGCGGAAAGGCCTGTATTGCCGGCGCCGGGAGCCAGGATCACGGCCTTGATCTGCTCATGCTCGTCCACCCAGCCAAGCTCCATGGCGTTGTTGGCATTGATGACAACGACGACATTTTCAAACTCGGAGCACACCTTTTCTACCATGTTCTCTTCGGTTACAGAAAGCTCCAGATAGTGCTCTCCCTCTTCAAAGTCATCATAATCGCCATTGTTCGTATACGTTGCGTTATAGTATCCAAAATGATCCGGGACCACGGAAACCTCGGATGCGATATTGTAGGTTCCATGGATGACGCCGTACATATCTACGGGAAGATCTGCGCCTTCACCGCCGGAACGGCTGATGACGATGACGGCTGTATCTGAGAAATCCTTCGCCTCACTCATGACGCTGTCCGTGTAGACATCCACGGTCGGCTCCGGAAGGGTCCAGTCCTGGGACTGCATGGCTACGACCGGCCGGTCCGCCCTGTAATCCTTATAGATCTTCGTCAGAGACTCGTTGGTCTTAAACCCCGCGTCTGAGAGCGAGGCCAGAATGCCCACCGCCGAGGAACCATCCGAAGAGCCAGAACCGGTTCCGCCGAGGATCGGGTTGGTGGAGCCCCAGCCGAATACATTGATATTTCCGGCTTCCAGAGGAAGAAGGCCTTCGTTCTTCACCAGGACCAGTCCTTCCTCGCCTACGCGCCTGATCACATCCTTGCTGTCCGCGATGGTCTCCTCTTTCAGTTCAACCTTGGATCCGGCAAGAAATGTGGTGATATTTGTCTTTAAGGGGCCTGTTACTACAAGATTTGCGATAAGTGCGATGGCAGCGATAAATGCTGCCAGAGAAGATAAACGGATAAATGCGCGGGTGCCTTTTTTTGCCTTGTGCGCCAGGATCAGTACCAGGATAAGTACCACCAGTGCTGCGAGTACTGCATAAACATAACCCATGCAGGAAGTAAGATAGGATGCAAAATCTGCTTCGCTGACGCCCATACCATAGAATACGGGGCCAAGCAGGTTGGTAATGATCGATTTCATGGATTACCTCCTTTTAGCAAAACGATGCCGGCAGTCCATCTGCCATGTTTAAGGCTTTTGTTACCTGTTGGCTTTGGCCGCTTTCCCTCCTTTCCAGGGACAAAGCACGTTGT
>JAFOJB010000488.1 GCA_017420455.1 Blautia sp. | reverse complement strand
GGAGTATGGACCGGAAACTGTCCCGGTACGCCGAAAGGAAAGCTGTTCGTAACGCCCCAGGCATTCTTTACATTTTCATCGCCCGGCTTCAGAAGCGGGGACATCATCATAAACGGATGGAACAGAAGATTGATCGCTTCATACTGGTTTACAACTCTGTCCGGTTTCCCGCCGGTGATAACCTGCTTCATGTTTTCTTTTGCTGTAAGCATAGAATCCCTCCTTATCGTTCAGGCTGTGCTGACGTTCATTTCTACCCCAGGCAACGACAGACCCGCAAATCTGCAGCCATTGCTCCGGATGATATCCTATATTTTATACTATCCGCCAGTCCCTGTAAATTCTACCTTTTATAGAATCTCTTGCGCAGACTGTCCTACAAAATGTAGGATGGTGAAGTTCTCCTGTGATCTGCACAGTCCGGGGGACACCGATAAAAATACCGATGCATCGACAGGCAATGCATTGATAAGGCATAGATAAGGAAAGAAAAACGGATGTTCCAAAGGATGTTTTACCAGATCAGCACCTCCTGCTCCAGTCTTACACGATGCTCCAGCATGTAGGCAATGGTTTCGTGGAAAACCCGGTACTCTTCGTCGCAAAGAAGAGTTCCCAGTTCCTTCAGGTAGGCTTCCTTTTCTATGGGAATGCACCTGTCGGCATACTTCATCAGGGTCTCCCTGTCCATCCGGAACGGGACTGCCTTGTCGAACACAGTACACAGCATATGGAAGATCCGGAACCCGCCCAGGTCAATATCGCTCCAATGGAGGAAAGCAGGTGCCGTTTCTCTTTTCCGCAGGCTCTCCTTCAGGATCTCAAACCATCTTTTTCTCACCGGACTTAAGAAGCCGCCATGGTACAATACCAGCTCGTTTTCTTTCTTCTCACTGGCCAGATACCAGGTATAATTCGCTTTATTTTCTATGGTCAGCACCCGGGCGCCGGGCATAAAAAGCTCCGGCGCGGCTTCGATCTCCCTGATATGCCGAAGCGTCTCGGAATTCAGATAGGCTCCATACCTGCAGGCGCTGCAGTCAATCCTGGACCCGTCGTCCAGAATCAGGCAGATTTTCCCGCAGAATTCCAGGATTTCCGGCCATTTCACGATCCCATATTCCGCAAGGAGCATTTCGTCATTCTCTGTCTCCCGCCCCTGCTTAGCCGAGATATACCGGAGAATGGAGATCACCTTTGCGCGCAGCTCGTGCTCGAAATACTTGCTGTCCCCGTAAAGCCGGCTGCTGATCACTCTTTCCATCTGCTCATCGGCAGAGCCGCAGATCTCCAGCAGAAAACGAAGGAGCCGGCCGTTTTTTTCCGTAATGCTCTTCTGCTGTGACGGTGTTTCTCCTGCCTGAAAGAAAAAACGGGGAATTTTCCGTTTTTCCTCCAGGATGCTCTGCATTTCCTCCAGAAAGGCAGCGATCCCGCAGGTATCCCCGGGGTCCCTCTGTTCTGCTGCCTGCCGGATTTCGCTCACCTGGTTCTGCAGCTCCTCCAGCGTCCCTGCCTTCGGTATCCGTCCGGCTCTTCTGTAGCTTTCCTTCAGAGCCTTCTCCTCTGTGATCAGCCAGATCTTGTCCACCAGGTTTCCGGTCTCATACCGTACCCAGGAAAAATCAAGAAGCCCTTCCTTCTGAAGCTGGTCTATTGTTTCAAGAAATTCCCGGTTTTCATCCGCATTCTCCATACACCTCTGCAGCCATTCACACTTCGATACGTGCAGAAGGATCCTCTGGGAAGAAACGCCTTCCCGGAACAGGCGGCTTCTCTCATAACGCCCGATCAGCTCCTCCAGAATCCTCTTTTCAACATCCATCTCCGTCATCCTCGCGGAACCCATCCTCCTCCACCATTGCCGGGTCAAAATATCTGGTAAACGAACGGTGGCCGCTCTTATAGACTGCGATATTCCGGTCTACAAAGGGAGAAATATCAGAAATTTTTTCCGACGGCGCAGAAAAAATGGCCTGCAGGCCGAACTGCCGCAGCAGGGGAATGCTCTCCCGGATCCGTTCCCCGTCCATCTTGCTGAAGGCTTCATCCAGGATGATCAGCCGGATGGTATTATCCTTTCCCTTGCTCCGGATCCGGCAGGTCTGGGAGAAAGAGGCCAGAAGGGAAATATAGAAGGGAATCTGCGTCTCCCCTCCGGATTTCTTCAACAGGGTCCTGGAAAGCCTCTGCTCCTCCCCCTGATCGTTCGTCACGATCAGATCGAATACCAGGTAGGTTTTATAATCCGTAAATTTCCGGATGCTTTTTTCGTACTCCTCCCGCCTTTTCGCGGTAAGCTCTGTTTCATTGATGATCAGGGCACGGAACAGGGAATCGATCTCCTTCTGGTACTTGGCGTTGAACTGCTCCGAGGTCAGGTTCCAGCCTCCGGTATCCAGCAGCATGGGGTCCGTAATCATATCATAGTAATTCTTATATTCCGCGCGGGGACTCATGGTAAAATGATACCGGTCCGTTCCAAACACACTGTTTTTCAGGGAATTGTTCAGTTCATTGATCTGTTCCCGCACCGCCTCGATGTTGGATTTCAGCTTGGCGATAAAATCATCCCGGAACTGGTTATAGGCCTTTTCCTTCGCGTCCTTGATCTGGGAAATATACTGGGGAAGTCTGATCTCTGAGAGATTATGAAGTTCCTTGTCGTACTCTGTATTATCCTCCCGTTCAATGTCATAGGGCATCTTATAATCCTGATTATACTCGCTTCGTTTTCTGCGGCGCTCCTTTACATGGGCATCCATCATCGTGGAGGTCTGGTTTCTCGCCCGGCTGAAGCTTTCGCGAAGCGTCAGCCGTACCCGGCCTTCCTGCGCTGCCTCCTTCTGAAACCGCGGCTCTGCCACCCCCTCCATCCATTCCTTCTCGTATTTAAGGCCCATCTCCTCCCGCAGCGTCCCTGTCTTTCCGGCAAGCTCCGGCAAAACCGTTTCCTCCAGGCTCCTTCTCTGCTCATCCGCCCTGGCGCTCTGCCTCTGGAGCGCTGTCTGCCTTTTCTGCCCGGAAGCCTCCTCCTCCTTCAAAACCCGGATCTCCTCCCCAAGCTTTGTGAGCCAGGTAAAGTCAATGGATTCATATTCTCTGACCAGCTTCTCCAGCTCTCCGGACAGCGAAGGCAGCTCTTTCCCGTTCAGGACTGCCTGCCTGTACTGCTCTGCCTCATATTCGCTGAGGGCGGCGGACCTGGCAGCCCGGTCCACAAGTCTGTGGTCATCGCTCAGCTTCCCGTACTCCTTCTTCCCTTCCTGCAGCTGCCGGGAAAGACTTTCCAGCAGGATCTCCATAGAACGTCTGCCGATAAAGGGATCCGCGTATCTTGCCGGATTCAGCTTTCTGCTGACATATCCCTTATAGAGCATCACCGTCCTCGTAATGGCGATCCTGTATTTATTCAGATCCTTCACGTCGTCGCACTTGATCACATTCCCTAACAGGAAATCCGCGTAAAGCCGGGCGTCCTCCCGCTCTGTCTCAATTTCCTCCGCAAGAGAGCCCTCCTGGATCTTATTCTGAAATTCCTTCTGGAGTCTTCCGATGTCCACAAGGCCGGTATCATAGATATTTTCTTCCTTCTTTGCGCTTTCATAGATTTCATTGGCCGCTTTATAGTACTCCTTTGGCAGGAGCAGATTGAATTTCTGCCTGTCCAGATATCCCTCAATGGCATCTCTCCATTCGGGATCTCTGATCTCCAGAAGATCCGCGAAGACAGAAACCTCCACTGTCTTATGAAAGCGGGCGAAAAGCTCCGATTCCAGAAGGCGCTTCAGCTTTGTCACCTGAGAGGGATAGGGCTTGATTCCTTTTTTCAGGTTCCGGATCCGCTCCT
The DNA here is from genome assembly GCA_017420455.1 of Blautia sp. Classification (GTDB taxonomy): domain Bacteria; phylum Bacillota; class Clostridia; order Lachnospirales; family Lachnospiraceae; genus Blautia_A. The sequence goes on along the minus strand of JAFOJB010000488.1, from coordinate 63 downwards.
CCAGCTCCTCCATATCCCTGGAAAGCTGCTGGCATCGAAGCCGGAGCTCATACGCAAACTGGC
>JAFOJB010000044.1 GCA_017420455.1 Blautia sp. | reverse complement strand
CTGGAAGAAAAGATCTTCCTGAAGTTATCCAGTCCGACGAATGCCGCGTTTTTGGCGATGCCGTTCCACTCTGTCAGGGAATAATATCCGCTCATGACAAAGGGAATATACATCATAATGGTGACAAGCAGGATAGCCGGTACAGTATAGATCAGGGTGTCTTTGAGTTCCTTCTGCTTCCTTTTTGACCGCAAGATATTCACCTCCAGATAATGTTTGCCAGACAGTCCTGTAAAGACTGTTTTTCTTATGCAACACTCACAAGCATGTAAGGAAAGTATAACATTTTATTATTCATAATGCAATAAAAAAGACAGGAGATTTCCCCTGCCTTTTCTATCATGGATACAGTTCACGGTCTCACCGGCCGGACTGATGTTTTTCTGGTGTCTGCCGGTTCTCCCGGCTGCAAGGCGTGTGCCGGGGAACCTGTCCCCGTGACACACAGGATATGCTCATCAGTACATTACCCAGATGCCTTCATTATCCCAGTACCCGTAACGCGGATCCCCCATATAGTCATCATAGGGATTACCCGAATTGCCATGAGGGATAAAGTTTCCGGCTATGTCATAATACCCGTTGTCGGTATCCCCTGTCTGGCCATTACCGTAGGTATCCTCGGAGTACTCCGTCACCCAGTAGCCGTTGGCGTCATAATATCCATTCCCGCTGGTATCATCGCTGTAAGTATCGCTGCCGTAGTCTGTAGCCAGAGTCTCCGAACCGTCCGTATGTACCTCTTTCTGCTCGCTGAGACTCATATAGCTTAAATACGCAGTGCCTTCTCTTACATGGAACATCGCGCTGTTCATGTCAGTCAGCGGAACATTATAGATTGCGTACGCGTTTCCTGATTTGTCCACAAACTTCATGTCATATAGGACATCATCGGAAGACGGTTTGTCGAAGAACATTTGCACTGTCTCGGAAGGCCGCACTGTTGCCTCGTTCCTTACCAGGTTATTCCCCCACTCGTATTCATCCCAGTATTTCAGGTAAACCTCCCGGAGGGCGGTTCCTGTGCTGTTGGTAAGAAAAATATATTTCGACTGAATTGTCTTCAGTCCCAGCATCCTGGGTGCAGGAGTAGAGGTGGGCTTCGGAGTTACCGTCACCGGCACCTGCGTCGGCGCCGGAGGCTCTGCATCAAGGGCCGGCTCGACCAGTTCCGAAGCCTTCGGAGCCTTTTTGTCTTTCATGGGAAGATTCAGAGACGAGCCATCGCACCCGCTTAAGAACAAGGCAGAAACCAGCCCGGCAAGAAGCCACCATCTAGAAGATTTCATTTTTTCCCTCCTCACGATGATTCCAGTGCAAAAAGCACATTTCGATGAACGAGGATTTTTGTTCCAGACCGCACTGCAGCATCTGGGTGCAATGTGGTGCATTGTACCCGGATGTTGCAGCATGATATGGAGCAGAAAAACCGTTCAGCGGAATGATGCCCTTTTGCACTGGAATCACAGATCCTTAGCCCAGTTCCTGGTACAGGCTACCGCCTTCTGCCATCCCTGAAGATATTTTTCACGTTTTGCATCCGAAATCTCAGGACGGAAGGTTTTTTCCAGCTTCCAGTTCTGTCTGATCTCTTCTGCATTTTTCCAGAAACCGGTTGCAAGACCTGCCAGGTACGCCGCTCCAAGGGCTGTCGTTTCTATACAGCTTGGCCGCACCACATCGGTTCCCAGAAGATCCGCCTGAAACTGCATGAGAAAATTATTTGCGCTGGCGCCGCCGTCTACCCGAAGAGAAGAAAGACGGACACCGGAATCCCTCTCCATGGCCTTGATGACATCCGTTACCTGATACGCCAGGGATTCCACCGTCGCCCGGATCAGATGTGCCTTTCCCGCGCCTCTGGTAAGCCCGAGGATGGCGCCTCTGGCATACTGATCCCAGTAAGGCGCTCCAAGGCCTGTGAAAGCCGGCACCACATAGACACCATTCGTATCCGGCACAGACTGGCAATAGCTTTCCGTCTCCGGCGCGCTGCTTATGATCTGCACCTCGTCCCGCAGCCACTGGATGGCCGCGCCGCATACAAACACGCTTCCCTCCAGGGCATACCCCGGCGTTCCGTCCGCATTGACGCAGATGGTAGTAAGGAGCCCTTCCTTTGACTTTACTGCCTTATCTCCGGTGTGCATCAGGAGGAAGCCGCCGGTACCGTAGGTGTTCTTGACATCCCCTGGTTCGAAGCAGCACTGGCCGAAAAGAGCGGCCTGCTGGTCTCCTGCCGCGCCGGAGATCGGAATCCTTCCGCCGATGATCAGCTCGCTGCTGTAACCGTAGATGCAGCTGCTGGGCTTTACCTCCGGCAGAATACACCGGGGAATATCCAGGTAATCCAGGATTTCCTGGTCCCAATCCATTTTATTGATATCAAACAGCATGGTCCGGGATGCGTTGGTGTAATCGGTCACATGTACCTGTCCATGAGTAAGCTTCCAGATGAGCCAGGTATCCACTGTTCCGAAAAGGAGCTCGCCACGTTTTGCCGCCTCTCTGGCTCCCTCCACATGATCCAGGATCCATTTCACCTTCGTCCCTGAAAAATAGGCGTCAGGGACAAGGCCACAGCGTTCCCGGATCTTCTGGCCCAGTCCATCTGCTTCCAGCTGGTCCACAATATCGGCTGTCCGTCTGCATTGCCAGACGATGGCCGGATATATGGGATTTCCTGTACGTTTGTCCCATATAATGGTAGTTTCTCGCTGGTTCGTGATCCCGATGGCGTCGATCTCCGACGCGTCCACGCCGATCTGGCTCATGGCTTCCATAGCTACCGCCATCTGTGAAGACCAGATCTCGTGCGGATCATGCTCCACCCATCCGGGTTTTGGGTAATATTGATTAAACTCTTTCTTCGCAAGGCTCCGGATCTGCCCTTCCTTATCGAAGAGGATACAGCGGGAACTGGTGGTTCCCTGGTCCAGTGCCATTACATATTTTCCCATAGCCCAACCTCCATACTGTGTCTTATATTTCGCCCAAAATCACATGCCTTTAAGGAAATCCTGATATTATCAGCGTTTCCTGTAAAAATAAAACTATATTTCTATTGTAATTCCCAAATACAATAATTACAAGACCAGATTCCGGGAAAACGTCCTGTTTTTTGTACATTTCTGTTACATTTCTGTTAAATCAGGCAAGGTTCTTCCCGGGAATGGTACGGG
>JAFOJB010000487.1 GCA_017420455.1 Blautia sp. | reverse complement strand
TAACATAATTATTTATCGCTCCCTTCCTTAGTTCCTTTTGCAGGAAGTACCTCGCCATTGTAGACCCATGCCTTTACGCCAACCTTGCCGTAGGTGGTGTCTGCCTCAGCGAAACCATATTCGATGTCTGCACGAAGTGTCTGAAGCGGAATCGTTCCCTCGCTGTAGAACTCTGTACGGGCCATATCTGCGCCGCCGAGACGTCCGGATACAGAAGTCTTGATGCCCTCTGCGCCGGCCTTCATGGTTCTCTGCATGGTGGACTTCATGGCACGACGGAAGGAAATACGGTTTTCCAGCTGCTGTGCAATGTTCTCAGCAACCAGCTGCGCGTCTCTGTCCGGTCTCTTGACCTCTTTGATGTCGACGATCAGCTTCTTGTCTGTATATTTCTGAAGCTCAGCCTTGATCTTCTCGATCTCTGCTCCGCCTTTACCGATGACGATACCGGGCTTTGCAGTGTGGATAATGACTTTTACTCTGTCGGAAGCTCTTTCAATCTCAATTTTGGAAATGCCGGAGCTGAACAGTTTCTTCTTCAGGAATTTTCTGATGTTATAATCCTCTACAAGATAGTCCGCGAAATCCTCTTCTGCGTACCATCTGGAATCCCAGTCCTTGATAACTCCGACTCTAAGGCCATGCGGGTTAACTTTCTGTCCCATCTTTTTCCTCCTTACCTTTCATCAAGAACGATGGTGATATGGCTCGTTCTCTTTTCGATCCTGTATGCTCTTCCCTGTGCTCTGGGCTGAATTCTCTTCATGGTCGGTCCCTTGTTTGCATAGCACTCTGCAACATACAGATTCGCAGCGCTCATTGAGTTGTTGTTCTCAGCGTTTGCGACAGCGGATTCCAAGAGCTTCTTCAGGATGCTGGAAGCATATCTTGGATTGTAGGTGAGGATACCAAGAGCAGTCTGTACGTCTTTACCGCGGATCGCGTCAAGCACATAGCATGCTTTCGTGACGGATACTCTTGCGTAAGACAGCTTTGCGGACGGTCTTTTTTCTCTATTATTCTCGTTTCTGGCTCTCTTTATCTGGCTTCTGTGTCCCTTTGCCATCGTAAAGTGCCTCCTTTCGTCATATTCAAACTCTCGTCATCCTGCCGGACACACCGTATCCGGCAGGAAATAATCAGATTTCAGGATTGTTCCCGGCGATCAGCGGGATCCGGATTTCTTCTCGTCTTTGCCATGGCCTCTGTAGGTTCTGGTTGCGACGAACTCGCCAAGCTTATGGCCTACCATATCCTCGGTTACATATACCGGGACATGCTTTCTTCCGTCATGCACCGCGATAGTATGTCCAACGAAGGACGGGAAGATGGTAGAACGGCGAGACCAGGTCTTGATAACGGATTTATCATTTGCAGCGTTCAGCGCGTCGATTTTCTTTAAGAGGCTCTTATCTGCAAAAGGTCCTTTTTTAAGTGAACGAGACATTCTTTCTCCTCCTTATTATTTCGACAAAGCTTTACCATCGCGTCTTCTCACGATGAGCTTATTGGACGGTTTGTTCTTCTTTCTGGTCTTCAGACCAAGAGCAGGCTTGCCCCAGGGAGTGGAGGGACCCGGACGGCCGATTCCGGCCTTGCCCTCGCCACCGCCGTGCGGATGGTCATTCGGGTTCATGACAGAACCACGGACTGTCGGTCTGATTCCCATATTACGTTTACGTCCTGCTTTACCGATGTTGATCAGGTTGTGGTCGCCGTTTCCAACGATACCGATCGTTGCGCGGCATACCAGCGGAACCATTCTCATTTCTCCGGAGGGGAGACGAAGGGTAGCATATTTGCCTTCTTTAGCCATGAGCTGTGCGCCGTTTCCTGCGGAGCGGACCATCTGGCCGCCCTTTCCGGGATGCAGCTCGATATTGTGGATCATAGTACCTACCGGAACCTTATCCAGAGGCAGGCAGTTTCCTACACGAACCTCGGCATCCTCACCGCTCATGATCTTCTGGCCGACCTTCAGGCCTTCCGGAGCGATGATGTATGTCTTCTCACCGTCGATGTAGCTGACCAGTGCGATATTTGCTGTTCTGTTCGGATCATATTCAATGGAAACGACCGTTGCGGGAACGCCGTCTTTCCTTCTCTTGAAATCAATGATCCTGTATTTTCTACGGCTTCCGCCGCCGCGATGTCTGACAGTGATCTTGCCCTGATTGTTGCGGCCTGCGTTCTTCTTCAGGGAGATGGTAAGGGATTTCTCCGGTGTGCTCTTTGTGATTTCGGAGAAATCAGAACCCGTCATATGTCTTCTTGACGGTGTATATGGGTTATATGTTTTGATTCCCATTTTTCAGGTACTCCTTTCAGTCTTTATCCTCACGCTTTCGTCTGCGTCTAGTCAGCCATTATCAAAGTCCCTGGAAGATCTCGATATCCTTGCTGTCCTCGGTAAGGGATACAATGGCTTTTTTGGTCTTCGCGGTCTTTCCGACCACCATGCCGCGGCGTTTCTTCTTGCCGTCCTGGTTCATGGTATTAACGCTCTTGACCTTTGTTCCTTCGAACATCTTCTCAACTGCTTCCTTGACCTGCGTCTTGGTTGCATCCGGATGTACCAGGAATGTATATTTCTTTTCCGCCATCACGTTCATGGATTTTTCTGTGACGACCGGCTTCTTGATAATATCGTAATACTTCAGATCTGCCATTATGCGTACACCTCCTCGATGGATGCAACAGCGTCCTTGGTAAGGACCAGTGTCTTATGGCTCATCACGTCATAGACATTGATGGTATTGGGGGTTGCAGTCAGTACATCTTCGATATTCCTGGAGGAAAGATATACGTTCTTGTCGTTTCCGGCGGTAACTACCAGCGGCTTCTCTGCTTTCAGGTTGTTCAGCACCTTCTGCATTTCCCTGGTCTTGATGCCGTCCAGTGTAAGGCTGTCCAGAACGATGAGCTTCTCATCCTGTACCTTGGAGGTCAGTGCGGAGCGAAGAGCCGCTCTTCTTTCCTTCTTGTTCATCTTTACTTCATAATCGCGGGGCTTCGGAGCCCAGATCATACCGCCGCCGGTCCACTGTGCAGCGCGGATGGAACCCTGTCTTGCATGACCGGTTCCTTTCTGTCTCCATGGTTTTCTTCCTCCGCCGCTTACCTCAGAACGACCCTTTGCGCTCTGGGTTCCCTGGCGTTTATTTGCAAGCTGACGTACAACGGCCAGATGTACGAGATGTTCGTTGATCGGTGCGCCGAAAACGGCGTCAGACAATTCCATTGTACCGACTTCGTTGCCTTCCATATTATATACTTTAACGTTTGCCATCGAAGTAGCTCCTCCTTTCTATATTATAAGGACTTTACTGTCTCTTTGATGGTTACGAGAGATTTCTTTGGTCCCGGAACAGCACCTTTGATCAGCAGCAGATTGTTTTCAGTGTCTACACGTACGATTTCCAGATTCTGCACGGTTACCTGTACATGTCCCATCTGGCCAGGCATGTGCTTGCCCGGGAATACACGGCTGGGATCGGATGCGGCGCCGTTGGAACCTGCATGACGATGGTATTTGGAACCGTGAGCCATCGGTCCTCTGGACTGATTATGTCTCTTGATGGCACCCTGATATCCTTTACCTTTGGAAACTGCGGTAGCGTCGATGTGATCGCCCACTGCAAAGATATCAGCCTTGATTTCCTGTCCTACTGCATATTCAGACGCATTCTCAAAACGGAACTCTTTTACGAATCTTTTTACCGCTACACCGGCTTTTGCGAAGTGTCCTTTTTCCGGCTTGTTGACCAGTTTTTCCCTGATGTCGCCGAAACCGACCTGTACTGCCTTGTATCCGTCATTTTCCTCTGTCTTGACCTGCGTCACGACACACGGACCAGCCTGTAATACGGTTACCGGAATGAGCTGCCCGTCTTCGTTGAAGATCTGGGTCATTCCGACCTTGGTAGCTAAGATAGCTTTCTTCATTTCTTTTCCTCCTTATAGCGGATTGCCGAATGGCAATCATATAGTAACTCCGCTGCTCTCGCGCGGTTTATATGAAGGACGGCCGGGGGACCGGCTGCCGCCATATTCCTGTGAAAGACATTCAACCAGGCTTATTTCGCCTTCATCTTGATGTCGATATGAACGCCTGCAGGCATTTCCAGTCTGGAAAGCGCGTCCACAGTCTTCTGGGTGGGAGCGATGATATCGATGAGTCTCTTGTGAGTTCTCTGCTCGAACTGCTCTCTGGAATCTTTATACTTATGAACTGCTCTCAGAATGGTGACCACTTCCTTTTTCGTGGGAAGCGGAACGGGGCCGCTGACCTGTGCGCCGGTCTTTTTGACTGTATCAATAATCTTGGATGCAGATGCATCTACGAGCTGATGTTCATAAGCCTTCAATGTGATTCTCATTACCTGATTTGCCATAAAAAAAGTCTCCTCCTATACGTACTATTTTGCAGTACGACAAGCGGCGACTGTACACATCACCGTGTGTGTCCCAAAGCCGGACATCACACGCCCATCCCTCCGATGGTCATTTGAACTTGTACAGTGACTTGTCGTCAGTTTTCCTAACCAGACATTCGCTCCACGGAAAACCTGCCTCGCAATGGGCAGCAACCTCTCGCTTCAACGCTATCATGTCACAGCATTTGGTATTATACATGGTTCTTTTACAGAAAGCAAGCGTTTTTTTCTTGTACCTGAAAAAATACATAAGTCTGGTTGCAGTCCCCAGTCGGTGAGACCATGAACTGTAACCAGGTCTGGAAAAACATAAGTCCCGGCTTCTGCAGCCGGGACTTGTATTTCTTCTTATTAAATTATCTTCTTATTAAATTAGAAGCCGGACGGAAAAACTGCCGGTCTCCGGCTCAGGCATCAGATGATGTCTGAATAGTCGAAGATGGTCACATCCGTGACATCGTCCTTAATGATATCCGGCTTATCCCCCTGCGCCCTGGCCTGGTCACTGATCTGGGATGCGGACTGCCCCGGAATGGCTCTCTTAAGTCTGGGAGCCTCTTCTTTCTTCTGCTCTCCAAGCTCCTCCTCCAGAATGTCCTTCACGGTGAGCTTCTTTCTTGGTGCGGGAGCTTCCTCCTCCGGTTCTGCTGTCTCGGAGGTCATTACCGGACCGGCATCCACTTCCTGCTCCTCGTGGATCTCCATCTCCTCGTCCTCATCCATCAGCCGTTTCTGTTCCGGAGCTGCCTCCGACGTAGCCGCGGCGATCTCACTGCGGAGAGAAGACCTGAGGTCCCGGGACCGAGGCGCTTTGCCGCCGCGCACCGGTTCCGCTTCGTCGTCCTCTTCGTCGATCTCTTCCACGAAGCCGCCTGTACGTACCTTCCGTTTCTCGTCCTTTCCGGCCTTCCTGCCTCTGGACTCAGAACGCATCTCCTGTTCCTGCGCAATAAGCTGTTTTTCTCTTTCCAGGTCTGCCCTTTTCTGCTCCTTCCGGGACCTTGTATAAACCTCGGCAGCCTCTTCTTCAACCTCGTAGTTATATTCCCTGTCGTCGCTCTTCTTCCAGAGCTCGGCGATAATATAGAGGATGATCAGGAATACTACCACCAGCGCAAGGATGATCAGCCCTTCCATGCTCTTTGTGGCGACCTGCAGATAGCCAAGATAAGCGATGGTAATGACTACCTTCGGGACATAATCCTTCACCGTAACAGAAATATACTGGGCGTCCGTCACTGTGGGATCCAGTACGGAGCCTGTACCGTTGCTGGTATCCAGGGAATAAATCTCGTAACGATAGGTACTGGAATCCTCCTGTACAAGGATAGGCGCACCGGACTCGATTTCCTCTGCCTTTACCGGGATCGCATAGGTGACAGAGCCCATGGGCAGATTTGTTTTAATGGAAGCATCATCTACTACATAAGTTGTAACGCCGAAGAACGGCGGTAATACCAGGGCTAATGCGCAGACTATCGCGCAGATCACGATCAAATGCACAATGAATTTCAGAAATTTCGACATTGTATTGCTCCTCTTCCTGTGTACATGCTGATAAAAGTATCATTACTTCTTATTATAACCCGTTTTCCCCTGACGGTCAAGAATGGGATACAGAATATTGGCAAATTGTTACAGTCAGACGCTGCGGTTCAGGGGCAGACTGCAGCTCAGGGCCTCAGTCAAAAGGCGCATATGAAAAGCGGTCTTCCTTTTCATATGCGCCTTCTCACCTGCTGCTATAGGATCAGCTTCCCGGCTTCTTACCTGTAATCCCGATGCCAGAAGACATCACTGCGTCAAACGGTCTTTCTGCACTGGAATTACTGATTGCTGAGATACTGCTCAATGCTGTTCATCGCAGCTTCCTCATCTTCTCCGCTTGCAGAAAGGGTAATTTCCTCGCCCGCGTCCAGTCCCAGCGTCATCATTCCCATGATGCTCTTTGCATTGACTTTCTTTTTTCCAATCTCAACATAAATCTCACTGTTAAACTGGCTTGCCACCTGTACCAGCTGAGCCACAGGACGGGCTTCCAGACCAGTAGATAAATTGATGGTGATTGGTTTCTTAATCATAATAGATCCTCCTCGTTTTCCCGCAGATGCCCGGCTATCTCGCTGAGTTTTCTTAGCCTGTGGTTGACCCCTGATTTTCCAACCTGCGGGTTCAGCATTAAACCCAATTCCTTAAGAGTTGCTTCCGGATGCTGCAGACGAACGACGGCGATTTCCTGCAGGGGCCCGGACAGCCCCTGAAAACCCATGATGTCCTGGATCAGCCGGATATCCTCCATCTGCCTGACCGCAGCATTGACCGTTTTGTTGATATTCGCAGTTTCACAGTTCACCTGCCGGTTGACGGAATTCCGCATTTCCTTCACGATCCGGATATTCTCCAGATCCATCAGGGCAACGCTTGCTCCCATCAGCCCCAGCATGTCCACGATCTGCGCGCCTTCCTTCACATAGACCACATATGAATGCTTCCGCTGCACGATCTTGGCATCAATAGAGAAGCTGCATATAACAGCCTTCAACTGCTTTGCTTTCGTTTCAGATGAACAGACGATCTCGAAATGATATCCCTTATTCGGGTCGCTCATGGAGCCCGAAGAAAGGAACGCGCCTCTTAAAAAGGCCCTTCTGCAGCACTCCCGCTGTGTGATCAGGGAATTTCCGTCAAGTATCAGTTCACCGGTATCGCCATCGGAAACCACCTTCGTCCCCTGCAGGATCCTCCCGATACAGCTCTCATCGGAGATCTCCGCAGAGAAAACATGTCCCCTCGGGGCAGGTGAATTCTCGTCGATGGCAATATTCGCTACTATATTAAATGTTTTTTCCAATAATGTAAAGCATTTTCTTAGAATCAATTCATTTTCTGACCGGAACACAATTTTCGGCGTTCTGTTCTCCCTGTCCGGGCGCATCACGGCGCTGAAGATCAGCAGAGCGCACAGCTCTGCCAGCTGGCAATGTCTGGCAGTATCCTGCCTTCTGTAAAGTTCCTCTTTCACCATCCCTGAAAAAGACACTTTGCTTCACCTCTATCTTTTATCCACGTGCCGGCCTGTCCCTCAGGATATCCCTGTGTTCCAGCCGGTAACTGTACCCTCCTGTGGAAGAAAGCCGCCCGAAAAGCTCCCTTGCCACCGAAACGGAGCGGTGCTTGCCTCCGGTACAGCCTACCGCGATGACCAGGCTGGTCTTGCCTTCCTTCTCGTATCTCGGAGCCAGGAACCGGATCATGTCCTCAAGCCTGTCCAGAAACGGCACGGTATCCTCCGAATCCATCACATACCGGAAAACTGCTTCATCCATTCCCGTCAGGGTTCTCAGCTCATCCACATAAAAAGGATTCGGAAGAAAACGCACATCGAAGACCAGGTCCGCGTCCTGGGGAATGCCGTATTTAAACCCGAAAGACAGAATGGATACTACCATATTCCGGAAATCCTTGTTATGTACAAAGATCTCCTCCAGCTCCTCCCGAAGCTCTCTGGTGAGAAGCTTGCTGGTATCCACAAGATAATCCGCGTGGCACCGAAGGGACTTCAGCATCTCTCTTTCCAGCCGGATTCCCTCATCCACCCTGCCTTCCCTGCTGAGGGGATGACGTCTTCTTGTTTCCTTGTACCGTTTTACCAGAACCGAATCCTGCGCGTCCAGAAACAGCACCTCAAACCGGAACCCTGCGGCCTTCATGCGTTCCAGAACCTCGGAAAGAGCGTCCATGGAACTGCCGCTGCGGATATCGATGCCCAGAGCGGCATTTTCCATATCCGCGCTTCCGGCTTCCAGCATCAGCGCGATGAATTTCTCCAGCAGCTGGATGGGTACATTATCCACGCAGAAGTATTTCATGTCCTCCAGCATCTTCAGGGCTGTGGATTTTCCTGCTCCCGACATCCCGGTTACGATCACAAAGCGCATATTTCCTCCTGAAATTCTCCCAGGAATTTCACCTCCGGTTCCAGGACGACGCCATACAGGGAAAAGACTCTTTCGCGCACATCAGAGATCAGCCGGGCTACCTGTTCTGCCGTAGCGTTTCCACGGTTGACCACGAATCCGCAATGCTTCTCCGAAACCTGGGCATCGCCTACCCGATAACCCCGAAGACCGGCATCCTGGATCAGTTTCCCTGCGAAATACCCCTCCGGACGCTTAAACGTACTTCCCGCGCTCGGATATTCCAGAGGCTGTTTTTCTGTTCTTCTATTTTTCAGCTCCTGCATGGAAGCCATGATCTTCTCTTTTTCACCCGGCTGCAGAGAAAGCTCTGCCTCCAGTACGATATAATCCTTTTCCTTCACGATGCTGGTGCGGTAACCCAGCTCCAGTTCGTCCGCCTTCAGGATGCGTTTTTCTCCCAGGGGCGTCAGGACGGTCACTTCAGAAAGCACATCCTTCATTTCCCCTCCATAGGCTCCCGCGTTCATCACCACGGCCCCGCCCAGAGTGCCGGGAATTCCTCCCGCAAACTCAAAGCCGGTAAGCGAAGCATCCCTTGCCGCTCCGGCTATGGCGGAAAGAAGCGCGCCGGCTTTTGCCCTGATGGTTCTTCCGCCTGCCTGGATTTCATTCATTCCCCGGCAGATCTGCACGACCGCTCCCCGGTATCCCGCGTCGCTGACCAGCAGATTGCTGCCTTTTCCCAGTATGAAATAGTCCGTTCCGGTTCCACGAAGGAGCTTCAGGATCTCCTGAAGTTCCTTTTCCTGCTGAATGCTGATAAAAATATCCGCAGGGCCGCCGATCCTGAAGGTGGTATGGCGGCTCATAGGTTCCTGCAGAAGCACCCGGTCTTCCCCGGCCAGTGCTTTCAGCTGCTCTGTCAAATATGTTTCCAAGGATATTCCTCTGTCTTTCTGTCTGATAGTTCATTCCGATGCAAAAAGCGGCTTTATTATAGCATCTTTTCTGTCCTCTTAGCAACAGGTTATTTTTGTCCCGGACTGCGCCGCCGGACGAGGGTTACTGCTCACAGCCCAGCCGGCGTGGAGGCTGCCTGTGATTCCGGCGCGTCAAATGTGAGAGCCCATGACTCCGGTCCTTCCATTTTCAGACTGGCGGCATAAAAGGTCTGCGCCATCCGGATAAAATATTCTGTATCCATGGCTCCGGCAGTTTCATAGGGAGAATGCATGGAAAGCTGCGGCAGCCCCACGTCCACGCTCCGCACAGGAACCCGTGTTCCCGAAAGATTCCCCAGGGTCGAACCACCCTTTTTATCAGAGCGGTTTGCAAAGACCTGGCAGGGTACCCCGGCTTTTTCACAAAGAATACGGAACAACGCCGCCGAAACGCCGTCTGTGGTATATTTCTGATCCGCGTTGAATTTCAGCACGATTCCCTGGTTCAGGTACGGCCTGCATTTAGGGTCCGATTCCTCCGGATGGTTCGGATGCACCGCATGGGCGTTATCGGCGGAAATCAGGAAACTGTTTTCCAGGAGGACAGAAAAATCCTCCGGCGACGCGGCCTGGTATTCCTCGGCGATCCTTTCCAGAATATCCCGCAGAAAAGTAGAAGCAGCCCCCTGGCGGGTGGCGCTTCCCACTTCCTCGTTGTCAAAAAGGGCAAACACAGCCGCATTCCTGCCGGGTTCGGAGTTCACAAGTCCCATGGCGCCGCCGAAAGCGCACTGCAGGTCGTCAAGCCGGGGCGCGGAAATGAATTCCCGGCCGGCTCCCCAGATGCTCCCCTTCTGCCTGTTATACAGAAACAGGTCCATTCCCAGAATTCTGTCCTCATCGGTCTGCAGCGCGCCGGCCACCAGTTTCCTGAACTGGTCCTTCGCTTTCTCTCCGCCGAACAGCGGAAGCATATCCTTCTGGGCGTTATACCGGTACCCCTCATTCGCCTCGCGGTTCATATGGATGGCAAGATTCGGGATCAGTAAAAGATCCCGGTCAAGGTTGATCAGGCAGGACCTCACCCGGTTTCCTTCCCGCACCACTACTCTTCCTGCTGCGCTGAGAGGCCTGTCAAACCAGGGTGCGCAGAGCATTCCGCCGTACCGCTCCACATTCAGCTTCGTATAATTCCCTTCCACCAGTATCTCCGGCTCCTCCTTGATCTTGAAGGAAGGAGAATCGCTGTGGGAGGCGATAACCTGAAACCCCTCCGGCTTCTGTACCGGAAGACGGAAGGCGATCAGCGAGGACTGATTCCTGCAGACAAAATAATCCTCTCCCCCTCGAAGCTTCCATTTTTCATGTTCAAAAAGCTCCTGAAAGCCCTTCTCCAGAAAGATATTTCTCAGCGCCTCCACGGCATGGAAGGCGCTGGGACTGTTTTCAATGAATGTCAGTAATTCCTCATTCCAGTTGTTTTCCATTCTTCCGGTCCTTTTCCCATCCCGGATGATCGACCCGGAATCCAGATGCAGAAAGCATCAATATTCGTCATAAGAATCCCCGGTGTCCTCTTCGTAGGAATCGTCGGTATATTCCTCATACCCCGTATCCATACCACCGGTATCGTCCTCATAAGATTCCTCTGTATATCCGGTATCATCTGTATAGTCTGTATAGTCAGTATAGTCTGTATCATCTGTATATCCGGTATCGTAGCTGTCGTCATAATCCGAAGAGGAATCCTCTTCTTCATAGCCGGAGGCCGCTGTATCCTCTTCCCCCAGAAGGCTCAGCGCGTTGGGATCTTCAATTCCGGTAACCCCTGTCTGGTTGACGATCAGGTTGTAGACCCCCATCACATCCTCCTGCAGAGCCTGCTTATACACGTTCTGGATTTCCAGGGCCGCGCTGTCAAGGTCGCTCTGCATATAATCCAGATAGGAGATCAGAAGACGATGATAGCTCTCTGCGGTTTTCACCGCTGCCTGATACTGCCTCTCGGTCTGCATCGCAGTGGTGCCGGACTCCTCTGCCTCTCCCTGCGCTCTGGTAAGCTCCACTCCCTGGCTGGCCAGAGACTCGCTGTACCTTACGATCTGGGCGTTCGCCTGCCGGTAGATTCCCTGCCGTATGGCGGGCATCATCAGAACGGAATAGCCTGCGGCGCCTCCCGTGATCCCTATGAGCAGGGCAAGAAGTACCACGATCCTGGAATGTCCTTTGTAGGTGACCGGATGGACAGCAGTCTCTGTTTCCAGTACATCCTCCTCCCGGTCTTTCCGGAAAAACCGGTGGAAGAATTTCTTTTCACCGAAATCCAGCCTTGTCTGCACCCCGGTCTGCTCATCCACTTCCTTCAGGAAACGAAGGGTAGTGGTGTTTGTTTTATCAATACGGGCTGCCTTCCTGAGAATCTTCCTTGCCTTGTTCCATTCTCTGTTCCGGATCATCAGAAGGGCAAGAAGATGATACCCCTTGATCAGCTTGGAATTCTGCGCCAGGACCCTCCGCAGCTGGATGGCGGCCATGTCCCCATGGCCTTCCCGGCAGAGCTCCAGAGCATGATTGTATTTCCGGATGGTCTCATTGATGGCCTCCAGCTTGTTGGTATTGGCCTGAAGCCTGGCGATATAGTCCGAAGCCAGATTATTCTTCGGCTTCAGGTTTTTGCTGATTACCCACTCGCTGAGGGCAGCCACCACCTCCCCGGTCTCAAAATAGACCAGACCCAGAAGATTTCTTGCCTGTATATTATTTTTGTTATAGGCAAGGCTCTGTTTCAGGCAGTTGATCGCACCGGAAAGATCCCGGATCGTCGCCTTTTCCAGGCCCTGGTTATAATGATAGTCGGAAAGATAACAGATCTTTCGCTGTACCATTACATGGAAGCCGCAGTTCGGACAGTATTCCTGATCTCTTTCCCCAAGACGGGCGCCGCAGTTCATGCAGTTCATGCGAATCTCCCTTTCAAGCTCTTCTGTTTTTATAACCCCTGGTTTCCTGGAGCATCTCCTGGAGGACATCCAGAATATCCTTCAGCTCATGCTCAAAAATAGCGCCTTCTGTATCCGCCACATCCATACAGGGTTCAAATTTCTTCAGTTCCTCTTCGTAATCTATCATATGGTAATTCCCTCTGTAAACGCTGAAGTGTCCGCAGCCTTTCGTCCGGCTGTTTTCCTGTCTCCATGATCAGCCTGTCCTTGATGATTCCTACAAGATACAATGATCCCACGCAGAACAGGAGTCCATCCCCGGGTTTCTCTCTTACGGCCAGGGTAAAGGCCTCTGCCGCATCCGGCACGCTTTCGGCGCAGCTGCAGCCGTTTTCCCGGAAAACCTCTGCCAGAATGTCCGAGGAAACCTGCCGGTATCCCCCTACCTGGGTCGTATATACCTTCCGGAAAGAAATTCTTTCCATGATGGTTTTTATCATCTTTTTGTAATCCTTATCGTCGACAGCAGAGAAAAGGAGGGTCAACGGATAGTCCTTCTGGAAATGCTGCGCGGTCTCCAGGAACTTTTCGACCCCATCTTCATTATGGGCGCCGTCGATGATCACCCCTGGCAGCACCATTTCCATTCTTCCCTGCCATCTTGTCCCGGAAACGGCAGCCTGAAGCCTTTCTGCGGGCACCGGGATCAGGTCCTTCAGCACCTCCATGGTCTTCAGTGCCAGTGCTGCGTTCATCACCTGATATTCTGCGATAAAGGACAGTGAAAACTCCGTACCCTCATAATACTCATTATCCAGACAAAAATCAATGCCCCGATTTGTATTTCGAAGGATGTGCGTTTCTTCCTTTTTTACTTCATAATATGGACAGCCCAGAAGAACCGCCTTTTCTCTGATCACCGATGCTGCCCTTCTGTCATTCCCGTCAAAAACAACGGGCACCCCGGGCACCAGGATTCCCGCCTTCTCCCCGGCAATCTCCTCCACCGTATTCCCAAGATACTGCATGTGGTCCAGGCTGATGGAGGTAATGACGCAGGCCAGAGGATCCTCCACCGCTGTCGTGGCGTCCAGCCTGCCGCCAAGGCCTGTCTCCAGCACCACATAGGGAACCTTCGCTTCCGCAAAGATCAGCATCCCCATGAGAAAAAGCATTTCAAAATAGGTAGGATGACTGATGTTCTCCTTCTTCAGTTCTCCGATCATGTCATACACCTGCCGGAAGGCACGAAGAAAGGTCTCCTGGTCAATGTTCTCCCGGTCGATCTGAAATCTCTCGGTAATCTCCACCAGGTGGGGAGAGGTAAAAAGCCCGACTCTGTGCCCGCCGGCACGGATCATCCCCTCCAGAAATGCGCTGGTGCTTCCCTTCCCGTTGGTTCCCGCCACATGAATAACCCGGAAAGCCTTCTGCGGGTCTCCCAGCCGCCTCAGACAGTCCCGGGTGTGGGAAAGACTGTTCTTTGTGGTAAATTTCGGTGTTTCTTCTATATAAGCTGCTGCCTCCTCGTAATTCATCGTTTCTCCTCTTATTCGCAACAATATCCTGACATACAACTTCTGAATCTTTTTCTGTTCCGGATCTTTTCCTGTTCCGGATCTTTTCCTGTTCCCGATCTTTTCCTGTTCCGCATCTTTTCATACGGAAGGGCTGCCGCTTTCCGGCGGCAGCCCTGCATGATCTTTCCTGTTTTACTGTTCCGGAGCCCCATCTGCGCTTTCCGGCACTGTTCCTTCCGGAACATCACCGGTCCCGCCAGCGGTTCCTTCCTGATCGCCGCCGGCTCCGGCAGTGACTCCTTCCCGGGCGTCAGCCGACGCGGGCGCAGCATTCTCCGGAATTTTCCATCTGCTTTCCGGGAGCAGCGCATACACAGCGCGGTCCTGGCTTCTGGACAAAGCCTTTCTGGTAGGACTGTTGCTCCTCTGGCATACCGTGAGCGTATCAAAATCCCCCAGCTCTGTGCCGGCAATGATCAGAGTATTCGGATTCACGTAGACCGTGTCGATCCACTCTCCGTTCAGCTGCACCTCAGTG
>JAFOJB010000486.1 GCA_017420455.1 Blautia sp. | reverse complement strand
CTTTTGATTCTTCGCTCCAGTAACAGCTTTCTATGTCTTTGAAGAGTTTTGAGGATTTGAACATTTCGAAAAGATGAGCCTCTAACTCTTCTCTTGATAAAGATTTGATTACCTTTTTATACTGTGTCAGCGTCATAATCTTTGCCTCCCATGGTCTATGTATCTTTCTTCACCATGTCTTTATCAATAGGGAGTTTCCATAACTTATATTACTCTCGTTCATACTCAGACACCTCGTGTCCATTTGTTCGAATCAACTCGTAAACTATCTCAATTATTATAACACGGTAGGAAATCACTCTTCAATAGTGCTGCTTCAAGATCTCGCCAATTGTAACAGTACCTGGTACCTTTACTGGGTGTACACAGGGGACGGTGACACCGGAACCGTCCCCTGTGTAAACTTTACATCGCTATCCTGGTGGCGTTCTCGGTGATAGATTTGATCGTCTCCATGATCTCGCTTCTTCTCTTTGCATCGAACAGCTTGATGAAGCTCACGGGCTTGTCAAATGGCGGTTTCTGTAGTTCTCTTACGTCTTCCATGTACCCGTTTTTTTCTACATGGTTTATGATCTTATGGACGAAGGCAATCTGCTTCTGGTTCAGGGATGCGTCATTGATGAAGGCAGAAAACGCCTCCATCGCTGCCGCGTGATCCAGTTTTGCTATCCTCCTGACCAGCAGGCCGATGGGAGTATCCCCGAATTCTCTCTGGTAATCCTCCTTGCTCCCCAGTTCTTCCGTCAGGACCCGGTGAAGCTCCTGATAGTCCCCGGATGATAACGGAATATTGTGTGTGAGCTTATAGATTGCCATGAAATTGCCGTTTTCAGCAACATACCTGTTTACTTTCACCTTATAGTCGTTAAAATCATATGCCGGATCCAGCTGGACGCCTTCGTTTTTCTCCAGAACAGGATCTGTTAATCTGGTTATGACGGGCTTTTTCCCCTTTTCATCATCTACCAGGAATTTGATCAGTCCACGAAGATCTTCGCGTATTTTCTCAAGCTGCAGGATATCGCAGGCTTCCCAGAATTCATCTGAATTGATCGCTTTTACCTGTTCGAGCTTTGCCTTAACCTGCGGGATATTCCCTTTCCGTTCAAGAGACGATGCTGTGGAACAAAGCTGTTTCCTGCCGGCTTCAAATCCCGGCGTTCCCTCGATCTGGGATAAGATAAGTCCATACATGAAATTGTCAAACCGCTTTGCATATTCATCACTGTCATCCAGGAAAACGAGAGGGGCTATGTGGTCAGCCAGTTCCCCCTTATCCCCTTCGGAGAGGTTTGAAAACGCCTCTTCCTTCTTAAATCTCTCCACATACTGGCGTTTCAGCTTCACAGAGATCAGATCCGGATTCAGCGCATTCACCTGGCCATGGCAGTCAGAAATAAGCTCTTTTCTCCATTCCTGATACTTTTCTTCAGAAAATCCGCCATCCTGCAGCGCAGCGATCAGCTTCACCTTCTTGATAAAGATGGATTCCGAAATACTCTTCGTTTCTTTACTCTCATATCCATTCTTATTCTGCCGGAAGAATTCAAAATTTCCGCAGTAATCAAAAATGAGAAAACGACGCTTCCCTGTATACGCTCCATCAATCTGATCCATACACGCAAGATCCCGGCAGATTCTCGTCCCTCGTCCTATCATCTGCCAGAATTTCGTCTTTGAACGTACTTTCTTGAAGAAGACCAGGTTCACGCATTCGGGTACATCTATTCCGGTATCCATCATATCCACGGACACTACGATTCCGGGATTTTTCTCAGGACACTTAAAATCATCTATGACCGACTGCGCATAAGCGTCATCACAGATCACTCTTTGTGCGAAAGTTCCTTTATACTGCGGATAAAGCTTATTAAACCGCTCCAGGATAAACTCTGCATGCTTTTTATTCTGGGCGAATATGATGGATTTTCCGAGTTTATCCCCGCCGCCGACCTTGATGCCTCTTTCCATCAGATCCTGAAGGACCTCATCAACCGTCGTTTCATTGAACACGAATTTATTCAGTTTCACAGACGGAATGAAATCCGGAATATAGTCATCTTCTGCGAAATCATCCTCATATCGTTTCTTATCTTCCTCGGAAAGATCATCATAGGTGATGCCTTCCTCCAGAAATCTCGTTTTTACTTCATAGTTATAATAAGGCACAAGAACATGATCTTCATTTACGGCTGTCTCATAATCATAAGCATAGGTCGGAATATTCGTCTCCATCTCGAAGAATTCGTAGGTATTCCGATCCACATCCATCTTCGGTGTGGCTGTAAGGCCAACCAGGATCGCGTCGAAATAGTCGAAGATCGCCTTATACTTCTTAAATATGCTCCTGTGGCTTTCATCCACGATGATCAGGTCGAAATGCGCCGGGGTGAACAGCCTCGTTCCATCATTGGACTTGCATTCATCGATGGCATTTAACATCGTAGGATACGTGGAAAAGATGATCCTGGCGTTGCGGTCTTCTTTATTGGAACAGAGATTGCAAAGCGACATGTCAGGGAGATAATTCTTAAAGTCGTCCTTTGCCTGCTTTACCAGGGCTGTCCTGTCTGCAAGGAAAAGAACATTCGTAAGATAACCGCCCCGGCTCAGGACATCCGTAAGGCTTGCGGCTGTTCTTGTCTTCCCGGTACCCGTGGCCATAACGAGGAGATTCTTCCGGTAACCATCTTCCACATGATCACACACGGCCCGGATCGCTTCTTTCTGATAGTAACGATCCGTGATTTTATCGTCAACCAGGATTTCCTCCAGCTTCTTTCTCTCCTCCCTCCGGTTCATCAGCTTCTGAAGATCGTTTTTGCTGAAAAGACCGCTGACCATCCGCTGAGGGCCTGTCTGGTCATCCCAGAAATATGTTTCAAAGCCGTTCGTAGTGAACATGACCGGCCGGCGTCCGAACTTTCTCTCCAGGCAGTCCGCATATAAGGATGCCTGCTTTCTGCCGTTATTGGGATCCTTACTGGTTCTCTTCGCTTCTATAACAGCCAGAGGAAGGCCATCCTTCCCGAAAAGGACATAATCGGCAAACCCCTGCTGTCCAGGTACGCCATCCATATCCTCCACCGGGTATTCTTCCCGGACATCCGCATCCTCTCCGACGAACGTCCATCCAAGTTCTTTCAGATCTACATCTATGAAGATCTTTCTTGTCTTATATTCCGAAAGATCCTCCGCATCGAAGGTACGCTCTTCCTGATGCTGCTCCTTCGACGCGGTATAGGCGGCAGACATTTCCTCGATCTGTTTCCGGAGCTTTTCTATCTCTGCGTCTTTTTCGTTAAGAAGACTCTGCTGCTCTTTGATTTTCTTTGTATCTATTACTACCTTTTCTTTTGGGATGAGTGATTCGTCAAAATGCCGTTCCACGTAATCCGAACCATAGCAGTAGTCGATCCATTCGATAAATTCGAAGAGAGCCCGAAGCGACATCAGCGCATCACCGGCTGTCACATTCTTTTCCGTATGTACGGACAGATTTCCCAGCTTTATGATATAAGGAAGTTTTCCCCAGGTCCTGCTGTCCAGCGCGAAACGGAATGTAGGCTCATGAATCAGAGACTGCAGATTGTCTTTATACGGCATTTCTATGGAGCTGTCTGCGGCATAGACCCACTTTACAGCCAGCTCCAGAGCCTTCCTGCTCCCGACAGCTGACATGGCAGGCGCGGAAGAATAGACTTTTTCTGCCTCAACAGCGGCCGCCGCAAATAGAGCGTATTCACTTTTTGATGTTAAGAAGGTAAAGTTTGACATACCTCTGTTCCTTATCTTTTGTAAAGATGATCAGAATCATCCGAAATATTCCTGCATCAG
>JAFOJB010000485.1 GCA_017420455.1 Blautia sp. | reverse complement strand
GCCCATCGAGAACTCCACAGCCGGAGCGGTGGGAGATATCTATGACTTGCTGATGGAATACAATCTGTACATCGTCGGAGAACAGATCATCAAGGTTGACCACGTCCTGCTGGGCCTTCCCGGCGCCACCCTTGGTTCCGTGAAAAGAGTCTATTCCCATCCCCAGGGCCTGCTTCAGTGCAAAGAATACCTGGAAAGCCATCCGGAGTGGAAGGTAAGTGCCGTGGAAAATACCGCGGAAGGCGCGAAAAAGGTGAAGATCGAGGGGGACCCGGGCGGGGCAGCCATTGCAAGCCGGGAAGCCGGGAGAGTTTTCGGGCTGACCATTCTGGCGGAAAAAATCTGCAAAAACCGTGAGAATGCCACCAGGTTCGTGATCGTCAGCCGGAATCCCATTTATGAGGAAGGCGCCGGACACATCAGTATCTGCTTTGAGCTTCCCCATGAAAGCGGTACCCTGTACAATATGCTTTCTCACATTATATACAATGATCTGAATATGACGAAAATAGAATCCCGGCCTCTGCCAGGAAAAACCTGGGAATACCGATTCTTTGTGGACTTCGAGGGAAACTTAAAGGACGACGCCGTTATAAACGCCCTGTCCGGCCTGAAAAGCGAGAGTCTCCTTCTCAGGATCCTGGGAAATTACTGAATCAGTGAAGGAATCCGGCTCTGTGCGGCCGAAGTGAAAAAGATGCTCTGGAGGTTTATCTATGGCTATGATGACATTTGCGGCAATCGATATTGGCGCATACGAAGTAAGTATGAAAATCTTTGAGCTTTCCAGGAAAGTGGGGTTCAAAGAACTGAACGACGTCCGTTACCGGCTGGAGGTTGGAAACGATTCCTACACCAGAGGAAAGCTTTCTCCGGAAATGGTGGACTATCTCTGCGAAATCCTGACGGATTTCAAGCGGATGATGCTGGAATTCGGGGTGACCGAGTACAGAGCCTGCGCCACCTCCGCGTTCCGGGAACTGAAAAATCCGCTGATCGTCCTGGAGCAGATCTACAGAAGGACGGAGATCCGGGTAGAAATCCTGAGCAACGCGGAACAGCATTTTATCGGCTATAAATCCATCGCCGCGATCGAAAACGGATTCAAGAAAATGATCCAGAAAGGCACTGCCATCCTGGACGTGGGCGGCGGCTCCCTGCAGGTCTCCCTGTTCGACAAGGATGCTCTTGTGACCACCCAGAACCTGAAAATGGGAAGCCTCCGTATCCGGGAAAGGCTGAAGGAGCTGGAAAAAACCACCATCCACTATGACCAGCTGGTAGAGGAATTCATCCGTAACGACCTGGTGAGCTTTCAGAGACTGTATCTGAAGGACCGGGACGTTAAAAACGTGATTCTCATGGGAGATTTCCTGACAGACACTATCTTCCAGGAGGACATGGAGGACAGAATTCTGACAAAGGCAGAATTCCTGAACCGTTACGAAAATACAGCCTACAAGCCGGTTCAGCAGCTCTCCGATGAAATGGGCATCGATCCCGAATATGCCTCCCTTGTAGTGCCCACCATGGTCATCATCAAAAACTTCATCGATATCTTCAACGCGGAGTCTCTCTGGGCGCCTGGCGTATCCCTGCTGGACGGAATCGCCTACGACTTTGCGGAAAGGAAAAAATACCTGAAGAGCGCCCACAATTTTGAAAACGATATCCTGGTAGCTTCCAGAAACATCGCAAAGCGTTATTCCAGCGGGAAGAACCATATCCAGGGAACCACAGAGGTAGCTCTGGCCATCTTCGACAGCACGAAAAAGGTCCACGGCATGGGGCAGAGAGAGCGGCTTCTTCTGCAGATCGCAGTACAGCTTCATGACTGCGGGAAATATATCAATATGGGAGATGTCTCCGAATGCTCCTATCAGATTATCATGGAGACAGAGATCATTGGTCTTTCCACAGAGGAGAGATATATCATTGCCAACGCCGTACGCTACAACAAGGAGGAATTCAAGTACCGTTCCGGCTTTGAATACGACGACGCCATGGATAATGAGAAATATCTGCTGATCGCCAAGCTGGCAGCAATCCTCCGGCTTGCCAACGCCATGGACAGAAGCCATTACCAGAAGGTGGAAGGGATCAAGACAGAGCTGAAGGACAGAAAGCTCTCCATGATCCTGGATTCCAACAGGGATCTTTCTTTGGAGCTGGGGCTTCTGAAGGATAAGGTGGATTTCTTCGAAGAGGTCTTCGGAATCCGTCTTGCGCTGCGCAGAAAGAAAAAGGCCTGATCCGGATAACGAAATGATACAATCTGACCCGATGCTGCGGCGCGATATGGGAGCAGAAAGAACGTTCAGCGGGATGATGCCTTTTTGCACCATACGGTGATCATGACAAGAACAGTTACGATTTGTGGAGGAAAACATGGATCCGAAAGAGTATAAAGAATTTGAGAAACCGGAATATTTTGTGAACAGAGAACTGAGCTGGCTGAAGTTCGATGCCAGGGTCCTCTCCGAGGCAAGGGACAAAAGCCTGCCTCTTTTTGAAAGACTGAAATTTCTGAGCATCACGTCCTCCAATCTGGACGAATTTTATATGGTCCGGGTAGCGTCCCTGAAGGACCAGGTCCATGCCGGCTACGCAAAGGAGGATATCGCCGGAATGACGGCGAAGGAGCAGCTGAAAAAGATCAGCATCGAGACTCATGAGCTGGTACAGACCCAGTACTCCACCCTGAACCGGTCCCTCCTGCCGGCCCTGGAAAAAGCCGGGATGCACTTCATCATGGAGCATGAGTCCATGACAGAGGAGCAGGCCGCCTTCGTGGACCGTTACTTTGAGGATGAGGTATACCCGGTGCTGACCCCCATGGCCATGGATTCCTCCCGTCCCTTCCCCCTGATCCGGAACAAATCCCTGAATATCGGAGCCCTGATATCCAAGAAGGACAAAAAGAAGGGCAAGGAAAAGGACAAGGAAAAGGACAAGGTGGTATTTGCCACGGTGCAGGTACCTTCCGTGCTTCCGAGAGTCATTGTGGTGCCCTCCGCAAAAGAGGGAGAAACCACCGTGATCCTGCTGGAGGAGATTATCCGGCGGAACATCGGAAAGCTGTTTCTGAGCTACGAGGTCGTATGCGCGGACGCCTACAGGATCATGCGGAACGCGGACCTTACCATCGACGAGGACGAGGCGGAGGATCTCCTGGTGGAAATCCAGAAGCAGCTGAAAAAACGCCAGTGGGGCGAGGTGATCCGTCTGGAGGCGGCAGAAAAAATGGACCCGCGGCTTCTCTCCATCCTGAAGGAGGAGTTCGCCATCAAGGATGAGGATATCTTCTTTATTCCTGGCCCCCTGGACCTGACCCTGCTGATGAAGGTCTATGGCCAGGAAGGCTATGATCAGTACAAGGAGCCGAAATATACTCCGGCGCCGGTGCCGGCCTTCCAGAATGACAAAAATATCTTCGAGGTGATCCGGGAAGGAGATGTATTCCTGCACCATCCTTACATGAGCTTTGATCCCGTGGTGAATTTTATCCGTCAGTCCGCCAAGGACCCCGACGTACTGGCCATCAAGCAGACCCTGTACCGGGTCAGCGGAAACTCTCCCATCATCGCCGCCCTGGCGCAGGCAGCTGAAAACGGCAAACAGGTCTCGGTCCTGGTGGAGCTGAAGGCCCGCTTCGACGAGGAGAATAATATCGTCTGGGCGAAGATGCTGGAGAAGGCCGGCTGTCATGTCATCTATGGACTGGTAGGACTGAAGACCCACAGCAAGATCACCCTGGTAGTGAGAAGAGAGGATACCGGTATCCGCCGCTACGTGCATCTGGCCACCGGGAATTACAACGACTCCACTGCCAAGCTGTATACAGACTGCGGTATTTTCACCTGCGATGAACGGATCGGGGAGGACGCCACCGCTGTTTTCAACATGCTTTCCGGATATTCAGAGCCGAAGCACTGGAACAAGCTGATCGTGGCGCCGATCTGGATGAAGAACCGGTTCCTGATGCTGATCGACCGGGAAGCGGAGAATGCGAAAAAGGGAATTCCTTCCTCCATCACGGCAAAGATGAATTCGCTCTGCGATCCTCTGATCATTGCCGCGTTGTACCACGCTTCCTCCTGCGGCGTAAAGATCAATCTTCTGGTCCGCGGCATCTGCTGCCTGAAGGTCGGTATCCCGGGAGTCAGCGAGAATATCCATGTGCGCTCCATCGTAGGCAATTTCCTGGAGCACGGCAGGATCTTCCATTTCGAGAACGGAGGAGGCGACGAGTTCTACATGGGCAGCGCCGACTGGATGCCCAGAAACCTTGACCGCCGTGTAGAGATCGTATTCCCGGTGGAGGACGACAGAATCCGGGAAGAGCTCCGGCATATCCTGGATCTGGAATTCAAGGACAATGTAAAGGCCCATATCCTGCAGCCGGACGGCACCTACGAAAAACAGGACAAGAGAGGAAAGGTCCTGATCAATTCCCAGATGGAATTCTGCAGAGAAGCCACAGAGAAGGCCATGAAGCACGAACAGAAGATCGAAAACAGCAGGGTGTTCATTCCGGCGGAACCTGTGGAATAATGGTGTAAGCATATTGACACATGCTGTGTATAAATGCTATAATTCCTCTGTAATTCAGCAACTATTTCGGCATAATTCAACAAAGGAGGCTCCTATGAACAAGAAGTTTGTTGCTTATTCTCTGGCACTGACCATGGCTCTCGGCCTGCCTGTCACTGCTCTCGCAGACTATCCCGAAAAGGGAATCACAGCGATCAATCCCTGGGGTGCCGGCGGCGGTACAGACAACTGTCTTCGCGCATTCTGCGCAGCTCTGGAAAAACAGCTTGGCGTGACCATCACCGTAGACAACCTGACGGGTGCCGGCGGAGTAATCGGACATGAGGCGATCGCGGACGCAGACAACGATGGATATACCATTGGAATGATCACCTGGGAGCTGGCCTCCTACGCACCATTGGATATGTCCGAATATACCTATGAAAACTACATACCGCTCTGCCGCGTCAATACGGATGCCGCCGCCATCACGGTGAATACCGCATGGGCAGCCGAGAACGGCGTGACAGACCTCGGCACCTTCATCGAATACTGCAAGGCGCATCCCGGCGAAGTAACCATGGGAGGCTCCTCCTCCGGTTCCGTATGGCATGTGGCCGGCGGTTATCTGATGAACGCTGCGGATATCGAGATCAAGATGATCACCTATTCTGATGGCGCAGCTCCTGCAGTCAAGGCTGCAGCCCAGGGCGAGATCACCGGTGTCACCGTATCTGCGGCAGAGGCTCGTTCCTTCGTGGAATCCGGCGACCTGACCATGCTCGGCGTCATGGATACCGTGAGAAACGATGTCTTCCCGGATGTTCCTACCTGTGAAGAGCAGGGCTATGAAATCCTTTACGCTACGCAGCGCGGTATGGCAGTTCCACTGGATACCGATGAGGCGATCGTGGAGAAGCTCGGGGAAGCCTGCAAGGCTGCCATCGAGGATCCGGATTTCGTAGAAGCTATGGCAAACCTGGGACAGAAGATCGATTATCTTGACGGCCCCGCATACGGCGAATACCTGGCAGGAGCTGCAGTGGATGTTCCCGCGGCTATGGCGGCTGTCGGACTGATCGACGAGGAATAATGCTTTTTTCCTGAAACGGATTAGGGGGCAGGCAGGTTTGCCTGCCCTTCTTATATAAAAAGGATGTGAGTTCGATTGAAAAAAACAGAGACTAAGGTTTTTGCAAACCTGATCGTTTCCCTGGTGCTCATTGCATTTGAAATCTGGGCCTGGATCCAGACGACCCAGATCAAAACCGTCAAGAACGCGGCAGTCCAGCCCTCCACCTTTCCCAGGATCATGATCATCGGGATGGCAGTCTTTACCGTGATCCTGCTGCTC
>JAFOJB010000484.1 GCA_017420455.1 Blautia sp. | reverse complement strand
CGCCCGTAGAGTCTGCAATAGGTTGCTACACATAATATCACTTTCTGTTTCCTCTCCATCTTTGTCATACAGATCACGCTCCTTTCCGGCGGGCCTTTCTGAAAGGCCGGTGTCTGATCCTGTCAGTATAATGAGTTTTGTTCCGGCCGGCTGGCCTTTTGCTTTTGTACATCGTTATTATATGGAAAGATTGTGTGCAAACTGTGTTCAGGATGTGTAAATACTGCGAAATTGCCGGTGGCTGCGCAGGAAGGGGCTTTTCCGGCTGTTTCCTTTACAGGTGCAGAAAATATTCGGAGATCACATCCTCATAATCGCTTCCCAGAGCGATCGTAAGTTCGGCGGATCCTGGCATACAGCCGTTTAATTTGCACAAAGTGCTCACACATACCATAAGTGTCTGTTTCTTTTCCTTCTTTGTCATAATTATTATACGCTCCTTTCACGATTTCGTCACTGTTTTTTTAAAAATTTTTTGTATTTTTTTCTGTTTTTTTACTTGTGTTTCAATATTCGGTTCTTTTTCTGTATCTTTTTGCTTCTCTTTTGTTCTGAGGCTACTTTATCACATGGAGTATCACAGAATCATCACACGGGGAAAACAGATTGTGTACAGATACCAACCGTGTTAGAATGGATTCAGCACAAAATCGGCAGCGGCTGCAGAAGCCGGAGCTGAAGCTTCTGGAAATCACAATTCTGTGTATGGGAGGTCAGGATGAGGATCATAAACGCGGATGTCTTCTGTGAGGACGGTACATTTGAGAAAAGAGAGATTACCATGGAGAACGGGAGATTCACCGGGGAAGGGAAGAACGGATCCGGAAAAACTCCGGCGGGGGATTCCCGGGAAGGAACCGGGGAGACGGTTCTGGACGCGGAGGGGCTGTACGCCATTCCGGGCCTGGTGGATATTCATTTCCATGGCTGCATGGGCTTTGATTTCTGCGACGGGACGCAGGAGGCGATGGAAAAGATCGCGGAGTACGAGCTTTCCCAGGGTATCACCTCGATCGTTCCGGCGACCATGACCTTCAGTGAAGAGATCCTTTCGGGGATCATGGAATGCGCGGCCCGCTTTGCGGCATCCCAGGAAACGGAAGGGAAGGGACACGGAAAGCCCTGCCGCGCCGCGCTTCGCGGGATCAATATGGAAGGCCCGTTTATCTCCGGCGCAAAAAAAGGAGCGCAGAACCCGGCCTATATCATGAATCCGGATATTTCCATGTTCGAACGGCTTCAGGAGAAGGCAAAGGGGCTGATCCGTTTTTGCGATATCGCCCCGGAGCTTCCCGGATCCCGGGAATTCATCACTAAACTGCATGATAAGGTGGGAATTTCCCTGGCGCATACAACGGCGGATTACGAAACGGCGGCGGAAGCGTTCTCTCTGGGGGCACGCCATGTGACGCATCTGTATAATGCCATGCCGCCTTTTTCCCATAGAGCTCCCGGTGTAGCAGGAGCAGCGTGCGATCATGAGAATGTGAGGGTAGAACTGATCTGTGACGGGGTTCATATTCATCCCTCCGTTGTCCGGACCACCTTCAAAATGTTCGGAGACGACAGGATCTGTCTCATCAGCGACAGCATGGAGGCCGCAGGTCTTCCGGACGGAGAGTATTCTCTGGGCGGACAGCCGGTAAAGGTAGTGGGAAACCGCGCGGCCCTGAAGGATGGTACCATCGCCGGAAGTAATACGAATCTGATGAACTGTCTCAGAACGGCAGTCCTGAAGATGGGGATTCCCCTTGGCAGCGCTGTAAAATGCGCCTCCATGAATCCGGCGAAGGCTGCAGGTCTCTTTGATATCTGCGGAAGTATCGCTCCCGGGAAGAGCGCCGACCTGCTGCTGGTGGACCGGGAACTGAAAATCCATACCATGGTTTTCCAGGGAGAACTGCTTTGATGTCCGGTTACAGTCCCCGGCCGGTGAAACCGTGAACTGCAGCACGATGTCTGCAGGCACGTTGCTGTTCCTATCCGGGCAAGACTGTGAATAGTAACGCAGGTACACAAAAGATAAGAAGGAAATGGTGGAGCAGATTCTCATTTTATTATATAATAGTATAATAGTTCCGGAAGGCCCGGAGCAAAAGGAATCTGACCCTGGCGGCAGCCCTCCGGGTCTGCTGAGCGTGGGAATAAAAAGAACAAGAAGGGGAACGGTGTGGTGGAGGGAAAGAATAAGAAAACCAGTAATTCCGGGATTTTCCGGAAAAAGAGCATAGACCGGATTTCTTCGCCGGAGGAGCTGAATGATTATATGCATGTGACGAACCCGCCAATGTGGCTCTTTCTTACGGCGGTGCTGCTTTTCCTGGTGGGGATTCTCTGCTGGAGCGCTTTTGCGGTAGTCGTAAGCAGCGAGAAGGGAATCGCCGCGGTGAAGGAGGGAAATCTGATCATCACCTTCGAGAAGGACAGTGCGGCAGGCAATGTAAAGGAAGGCATGACAGCCGAGGTGGGAGACGCAAAGATCATTGTGGATTATACCGGAAGAGATACCGAAGGCAATTTTATTGCCGGCGCAGATACGTTCCTTCCGGATGGAATCTATGAATGCAAGGTTGCTTACAGAACCACCAACATTATTAAAATGATACTGAACTAAGGCAGGAGATCCAGGTGAGTAAAAAAACAATACAGGAGCCGGTAAAAGGCGCTGTGGCGAAGGTTCCGGTGATCATGCAGATGGAAGCCCTGGAATGCGGCGCAGCCTGTCTGGACATGGTCATGGCATATTATGGGAAGTGGGTTCCTCTGGAACAGGTCCGGAGAGACTGCGGTGTATCCCGGGATGGGTCCAATGCCATGAATGTGCTGAAGGCGGCAAAGAATTACGGGTTTGAGACATCGGGTTATCGGGCGGAGATCGAAGCACTGAAAAAGGAAATCCGTTTCCCATGCATTATACACTGGAATTTTAACCACTTTGTAGTGCTGAACGGCTTCAAAGGGAATAAAGCATATATCAATGACCCCGCAAGGGGGTTTGTAAAGGTGTCCATGGAGGAATTCGACCATTCCTTTACCGGGATCGTCCTGGAGATCATTCCGGGCGAGGGGTTCGAACCCGGGGGCAGGCCGAAGAGTATTCTTTCCTTTGCCAGGAAGAGGCTGAAGGGAACCAGAAGCGCGGTGATCTTTGTGATCTTTACCACAGTGATCGGTTATCTTTTCAACATGATCAATCCCGGTTTTTCCCGGTTCTTTATGGACAGGCTCCTTACCCATGAAAACGAAGACCTTCTGATGCCTTTCCTGCTGCTCATGCTTCTTATGATACTGATCCAGTTCCTGGTGAATGTGGTCGGAAGTGTCTATTCTCTGAAGATAGACGGCAAGATGGCTGTGGTTGGGAACAGCTCCTTCATGTGGAAGCTTCTGCATCTCCCCATGGATTTCTTTTCTCAGCGTATGGCCGGAGACATCCTGCAGCGGCAGGGAACCAACGCCGGAATTGCCAAGACACTGGTGGGAACCATTACCCCGCTGATGATCAATATCGGAATGATGCTTTTTTATCTGGTGGTCCTTTTGAGGCACAGCGTTCTGCTGACGGCCATCGGCATTTCTACGCTTGTGCTGAACGCCATTGCAGGGAGGATGATCTCTGCCAGAAGGATCAATATCACCAGGGTGCAGATGCGGGAGGGGGGAAAGCTTGCCGCTACTACGCTTTCCGGAATCCAGATGATGGAGACCATCAAGGCCAGCGGCTCGGAGAACGGTTTCTTCCAGAAGTGGGCCGGTTATCAGGCTTCTGTAAATGCGCAGAACGTCAAGAATACCAAAACGAATCTCTACCTGGGAATGATCCCGGAGCTTCTGAATACTCTGGCCGGTTATTCTGTCATGGTGATCGGTGTCGGTCTGGCCATGCGGGGCGAGTTTACGGTAGGTATGATCTTCTATTTCCAGGGAGTGCTGAATTCCTTCATGGCGCCTGCCATGACACTCATCTCCTCCGGACAGATGATCCAGGAAATGCGCACGGAGATGGAACGAATCGAGGATGTGATGGAATATCCCGACGATATCCGATACCGGGCAAAGAAGAAGGATCAGGAAGAAAGCTATGCAAAGCTTGGCGGAAATGTGGAGCTGCGGAATGTGACCTTTGGCTATTCCAGGTTGGCGCCGCCCCTTATCGAAAACTTCTCCATGACCATGAAGACGGGGAGCAGGGTCGCCTTTGTGGGGGAGAGCGGATGCGGAAAATCCACTCTTTCCAGGCTGATCAGCGGCCTGTATGAACCATGGAGCGGGGAGATCCTCTTTGACGGAAAGCCGATCCAGGAGATCGATCATCGTGTATTTACCGGATCCGTGGCTGTCGTGGATCAGGATATCATTCTTTTTGAAGATTCGATCTCGAACAACATCAAAATGTGGGACGATTCCATCGAGAATTTCGAAGTAATTCTCGCAGCCAGGGATGCCCGGATCCATACGGACATCATGGAAAGAACCGGGGGATACCAGAATCAGATCCTGGAGGGAGGGAAGAACCTTTCCGGCGGTCAGAAGCAGCGGCTGGAAATCGCCCGGGTGCTGGCGCAGGATCCCTCCATCATTATCATGGACGAGGCAACCTCCGCTCTGGATGCCCGTACGGAATACGAACTTGTAAAAGCGGTAAAGGACCGGGGCATCACCTGTATTATCATTGCGCACAGGCTTTCCACCATAAGGGACTGTGACGAGATCATCGTTATGGAGAAGGGAAAGGTCGTAGAAAGAGGAACTCACGAAGAGCTCTACGCAAAGGGCGGTTATTATGCCGAACTTATTTCCAATGAATAAGGAGCCGGGTCCGGACGGATTGGATCATCTATAAACGCGTGTTTATAGAGGAGGAGGAAGAAAAAAGAAGTGGGCTGGTTTGACGAGCAGATCAAACAAAGAGAAAACAGAGACCAGGAAGTATTTGAAGATGCCGTATGGAAAATGGCCGGCGCGGTACTGGGCGAGGAGACTTCCAGGAAAATGGACGATGAACGCCTGGTCACAAAGGGAGAAATCGACGATATCCTCAAGTACTACCATTTAAAGCCGGTCACGGTGCCTGAGGAGATACAGGGAATCGAAGAACAGATAGAATACTGTCTTCGCCCCTATGGGATGATGAAAAGAAACGTAACACTTCCCGGGGGATGGTATAAGGACTGTGCCGGTCCCATCCTTGCTTTCTGGAAGGATACCGGTCTGCCGGAGGCTCTTTTGCCAGATCCTGTGCATGGGTATTATTACAGAAAGAACGGAAAACGGATCAGGGTGAACAGGAAAAACGAGGATCTGTTTGAAAGGAGCGCCTGTTGTTTTTATGCGGCGCTTCCGCAGAGAAAGATCGGCATCACGGATCTGTTCAGTTTTTTAAAAAAATGTGTGACCCTGGCAGACATTCTCTGGCTGGTGTTCCTGACGGTTCTCACTACGGTGGCAGGAATGGCGGTGCCGAGGCTGAATGCCCTGCTTACCGGAATGGTGCTGGATACCAGAGATCAGATGTTCCTGGCAGGAACTGCGGTATTCATGATCACCATCGCGGTGGTGTCAAAGTGTCTGGGAATTGTACGTTCCCTGATGATGAACCGGCTGGAGGTCAGGACATCCCTCAGCATAGAGGCCGCAGTGATGATGCGGATCATCGGTCTGCCGGCGGGTTTTTTCAAACAGTACAATGCGGGAAATCTGTCCAGCCGGATCGGCGCGGTCAATCAGCTGTGTAGTCTTCTGCTGGGAACCGTTCTTTCCACAGGGATCACCTCCCTCAGTTCCCTTCTGTATATCGCGCAGATTTTCCGCTTTTCCAGTGCCATGGTCATTCCGTCTTTGATGGTTATCCTGGCGCAGGTCCTGATGAGCGTGGTTTCCACCATCGTGCAGATGAGGATCACGAAGGAGACTCTGGAGCTTTCCGCGAAGGAGAGCGGGATGAATTTTGCCCTGATCAACGGTATCCAGAAAGTCAGGCTGGCGGGGGCGGAGAAAAGAGCCTTCGCCCGGTGGGGAAATCTGTACGCGCAGGAAGCCCGTATCCTCTATGATCCTCCGCTTTTTATCAAGATCAATTCCGCGCTCACGGCGCTGATCCCTCTGCTGGGGAATATTGTCCTGTACTACACGGCGGTGCAAAGCCGCATGAGTGTTTCGGATTATGTCGGCTTTACGGGAGCTTACGGAGCGGTGATGGGGGCCTTTACTTCCCTGGCCGGGATCGCCCTTTCCATTGCCCATATCAAGCCTATCCTGGATATGGCGGAGCCGATTCTCCAGGCAGAGCCGGAATATAATGAAGAGAAGGAGATCGTCACCGGCCTTGACGGCAGGATCGAGATCAACGATCTTTGTTTCCGGTATAACGACAGTATGCCCTATGTGATCAACAAGCTCTCCCTGAATATCCGGGCGGGAGAATATATCGCCTTTGTCGGCGCAACCGGGTGTGGAAAAAGTACCCTGGTCCGGCTTCTTCTGGGGTTCGAGACTCCGGATAAAGGTGCCATCTTTTATGACGGAAAGGATCTGAGCGGACTGGATCTGCGGTCTCTTCGGAAAAGGATCGGTGTCGTTACGCAGGACGGCGGGCTTTTTCAGGGAGACATCTTTTCCAATATATCGATATCCGCGCCGCAGATGACGATGAAGGAGGCCTGGGAGGCGGCTGAAATTGCCGGGATCGCTGATGATATCCGGGAAATGCCCATGGGAATGTTCACCATGATCAGCGAGGGCCAGGGAGGGATTTCCGGCGGACAGAAACAGCGGCTGATGATCGCCCGTGCTGTTGCGCCAAAACCAAAGATCCTGATCCTGGATGAGGCAACCAGCGCCCTGGACAACAGGACCCAGAAGCAGGTAGCGGATTCTCTGGACCGCCTGAACTGTACCAGGATCGTTGTTGCCCACCGGCTTTCTACCATCCGGCACTGCGACCGGATCCTGGTATTCGGGAACGGGAAGATCCAGGAGGAAGGGACATATGAGGAGCTCATCGCCCGGAACGGGTATTTCGCCGAGCTCGTGGAGAGACAGCGGCTGGATATCCATCAATAGTTACTGTCCCCGGCCGGCGGGGCCGTGAGCTGTAAGCATCAACAGAAAGGATTGATAATTTCCTCATTTTCACCTTGCTATTATGCTGAAAAAAGATTATAATTTCCATATCAACATCCACATTTTTTACAAAAAAAGAGGAGGAGATTCAAATGAACAGGAAAGGATTTTTCAAAACTGCAGCGATCGCTGCCATGGCAGTTGCGGCATCCGCTCTTTTCACCTTCGGTGTATCCGCAGAGGAAGAGATGAAGGTAGCAATGGTTACGGATTACGGCGATATCACGGATCAGTCCTTCAACCAGACTACTTACGCAGCCTGCAAGGAATATTGTGAGAGCAACAGCGTAGATTTCACCTATTACAAACCGGAAGGCGATTCCACGGCAGACCGTGTCGCCATGATCGACAAGGCTGTAGCAGATGGATACAATGTCATCGTTATGCCGGGATATGCGTTTGCAGAAGCTATTGTGGAAGCTGCAGAGTTCGAGCCGGATGTGCATTTTGTCGCGCTGGACGTTTCTGAGTTCGACCTGGCTACGGCAGCAGGGGAAGATACCTATTCCGAACCCAATGTATTCTCCGCAGTATACCAGGAGGAGCTCTCCGGATACATGGCCGGATATGCAGCAGTAAAGATGGGCTATACAAAGCTCGGCTTCCTGGGCGGCATGGCTGTTCCGGCTGTTATCCGTTTTGGTTATGGTTATGTACAGGGCGCGGATGACGCGGCAGCAGAGATCGGCGCAGAGGTTTCCCTGAACTATGCATACGGCAACCAGTTCTACGGGGACAGCGATATCACCGCGGCAATGGATACCTGGTATGCAGGCGGCACAGAGGTTGTCTTCGCATGCGGCGGCGGTATCTATACTTCTGCGGCAGAAGCAGCTGTAAAGACCGGCGGCAAGGTGATCGGCGTTGATGTTGACCAGTCCGGCATCATCGATGGACAGTATGGCGAAGGAATCACCATCACTTCCGCAACCAAGGGTCTTGCAGCAACCGTCAAGACCGTTCTGCAGGCGATCCAGGAAGGCAGATGGGAAGAGTATGCAGGACAGATCCAGAATCTGGGCATGGTATCTGCAGACGATCCGGAAGCAAACTATGTACAGCTTCCTATGGAGACCACAATCTGGACAGACAGTTTCACAGTAGATGATTACAAGGCACTGGTTGCCAAGATGGCCAACGGAGAGATCGAAGTATCCAGCGATATTTCCGCAGAACAGCCCGCAGCAGAGACCATCACTGTGGAATTCCAGGGCAATCTGAAATAATCTGCCCCTGTCCGGGGCGCAGGTGTCCGGGGATGCGCACTCAGGCGCGGGGCAGCAGCCCGCAGCGCGGAGAAAACTGCGCAGAAAACGGACGAAAATGCAGATGTTTCGTTCGTTCCCTGAATAATACCGGTGATTTATGGGAACCGGCAGGCGTTGGGAAATCCCGGTCTGCCGGTTTTTCCATCTGAAAATACCTGGAAAAAAGGAGGGAAGTAACAAAGTGGAAGAAAGCTATGCAATAGAAATGCTGAATATTACGAAAAGGTTTCCCGGGATCATCGCCAATGACAATATCACGCTTCAGCTGCGGAAGGGAGAGATCCATGCTCTTCTTGGGGAAAACGGCGCAGGAAAATCTACGTTGATGAGCGTCCTCTTCGGTCTCTATCAGGCAGAGGAGGGAATCATCAAGAAGGATGGAAAAGAGGTAAAGATCAACGATCCAAATGATGCAAATGATCTCGGCATCGGAATGGTGCATCAGCATTTTAAGCTGGTGCAGTGCTTTACCGTCCTGGACAATATCATCCTGGGAGTGGAGACCACGCGGGGTGGTTTTCTGAGAAAGGATAAGGCCAGGGAGAAGGTCATGGCCCTTTCGGAAAAATACGGGCTGAAGGTGGATCCGGATGCCAGGATCGAGGATATCACCGTCGGTATGCAGCAGAGGACAGAGATCCTGAAGATGCTCTACCGTGACAATGAGATCCTGATCTTCGACGAGCCCACAGCGGTGCTGACTCCTTCGGAGATCGACGAGCTGATGCAGATCATGAAGAATCTGGCGAAGGAAGGAAAATCCATCCTGTTTATCTCCCATAAGCTGAACGAGATCATGGAGGTCGCCGACAGGTGCTCTGTCCTCCGCCGGGGGAAATATATCGGAACGGTGGATATCAAGGATGTCACCAAGGAAGAACTCAGCCGTATGATGGTAGGCCGTGATGTCCAGCTGGTGGTGGAGAAGGGGGAGAGCCATCCGACGGATGTGGTCCTGCATGTGGAAAACATTTCTGTAGGCTCCAAAACCCACAGCATGGACGCCGTAAAGAATGTTTCCTTCGATGTACACCGCGGCGAGATCGTCTGCATCGCAGGTATCGACGGAAACGGACAGACAGAGCTGGTCTATGGCATCTCCGGCCTGGAACCTCTGAAAAGCGGAAAGATCCTTCTGGATAACAAGGATATCTCCAAAGCCCCGATCCGGGAGAGAAGTACCTCCGGCATGAGCCATATTCCGGAGGACCGTCATAAACACGGACTGGTGCTGGACTATTCCCTGGAATACAATATGGTGCTGCAGCGGTATTTCGAGCCGGAGTTCAGAAACGGCATAGGGTTCCTTAAGAGAAAGCCCATCCGGAAATACGCAGAGCGGCTCATTGAACAGTTTGATGTCCGTTCCGGACAGGGACCCATTACGATCACGAGAAGCATGTCCGGAGGAAACCAGCAGAAGGCCATCATTGCAAGAGAGCTGGATAAAGATCCGCAGCTGCTGATCGCGGTACAGCCCACCAGAGGACTGGATGTAGGAGCGATCGAGTTTATCCACAGCCAGCTGATCAGGCACCGGGATTCCGGCCATGGAGTGCTGCTGGTGTCTCTGGAACTGGAAGAGGTTCTGAGCGTTTCCGATCGGATCCTGGTCATGTATGAAGGCGAGATCGTGGGTGAGTTCGATCCCAGGAAGACGAACCGCGAAGAGCTTGGTCTGTACATGGCAGGTGCAAGAAAGGAGGGGAAAGGCGCATGAAAGAGAAAAAGAGCTTCTGGGAGCATAGCGGAGTGCAGTCTGTCACGGCATCTCTCTTATGCATCCTGCTGGGACTTCTGATCGGTTTTATCGTTCTTCTGATCATCAATCCCGGCGGAGCGTTTAACGCTATCATCACGATCCTGAAGAATTTCTGGAATTATGAGAATCCCAAAAAGGCTGCCAGCTATTTTGGAAATACGCTGGTAAAGACCGCGCCGCTTCTGATGTGCGCCTTGTCCATCCAGTTCTGCTATAAGGCAGGCCTTTTCAACATCGGCGCAGCAGGGCAGTATGTGGCAGGTGCCGGCGTTACCCTGTACGCGGCGCTGGCCTGGAAGCTTCCCTGGTATCTCTGCCTTATTCTCGCCATGGCGGCGGGGGCATTCTTTGCCTGCATCGTAGGTCTTCTGAAAGCCTACAGGAATGTAAATGAGGTCATCTCGGGCATCATGCTGAACTGGATCGGGCTGTATCTGGTGAATATGACCCTGTCTACCGTAAAGGACTCCACCAGTCCCTATACACTGAAGCTGAACAGCGTAAACAAAAAAGCCCTCCTTCCGGCCTTCAGGCTGGGTGAGGTTCTTTCCAACAAGTATATCACCATCGCCATTCCACTGGCAGTAATAGCGGCGATCGTAATCTGGATCGTCCTGAACAAGACCGTGTTCGGTTATGAGATCCGGGCCACAGGTCTCAACATGGAAGCAGCCAGGTACAGCGGCATGAAGGAGAAGAGAAACGTGATCCTGACACTGGTCATCGGCGGAGCTCTTGCAGGCGCCGGCGCCGCGTTCCTCTATCTTTCCGGATATGAGGAATGGTCGGTTACCCAGTCCTCCGTACCGGCCATGGGCTTTAATGGCATTGCGGCTACCTTCCTTGGCGGGCTGGATCCCATCGGAACCATTTTCTCCTCCTACTTTATCCAGCATATCACCAGCGGAGGAGCCTATCTGGACAAGATGATCTATCCGTCCCAGATTTCGGATCTTATCTCATCCATCATCATTTATCTGTGCAGCTTTGTGCTGTTCTTCAAGTACCTGATGAACAACAGGATCCGCGCAAAAAAGGAGAAGGGGGGTAAGCAGTCATGATCTTACTGATCCAGTACACACTGCTTTTTGCTTCGGTTCTGATGCTGGTGGCACTGGGCGGCTGCTTTTCGGAGCATTCCGGTGTGATCAACCTGGGCCTGGAAGGCGTTATGATCATGGGGTCCCTCGGCGGGGCGCTTACCATGAAATACCTTCCGGATGGAGCTCCTGCTTTTCTGGTCATCCTCCTGGTCATTGTCTGCTCCATGGCCATGGGAGCCCTCTATACCGTGCTCCTGGGCGTGGCGGCCATCAATTTCAAGGCTGACCAGACACTGGTAGGAACCGCCATGAACATGCTTGCCCTGGCATCGGCGACGGTTTTCGTGAAATCCATCAACATTGCGGAAAATCCGGATAATGTTTCCTCTGCCATTCAGTATGTAAAGGCGAAGAAAGCCTTTATCGTGGATATCAACAAGTTCCAGTTCAACTGGTTCATGCTGGTCGCTGTCATTCTGCTCATTGCTTCTGCTGTTGTCCTGTATAAGACGAAGTTCGGTCTTCGGCTTATGGCCTGCGGTGAACATCCTCAGGCGGCGGCCAGTGTGGGTATCAATGTGTTGAAAATGCGCTGGGCAGGCGTTCTGATTTCCGGCGTTCTCGGCGGGCTTGGCGGTATCGTGTATATCACCGCGGGCGTCAGTGAATGGAAGTTCGAGACCGGCGTAGCCGGCTTTGGTTTCCTGGCCCTGGCCGTTATGATCTTCGGACAGTGGAAGCCGGGACGGATCGCGCTGGCGGCTCTCCTGTTCGGATTCTTCCGGGCGCTTTCCAATGTGTATTCCGGTTTCGACTGGCTGGCTGCTCTGAAAATCCCCGGAACGGTCTACAATATGTTCCCGTATCTGATTTCTCTGGTCGTACTTGCCTTTACATCCAAGGATTCCAAGGCTCCCAAGGCCGAGGGTATCCCCTACGACAAAGGCACCAGATAAACAGAAGGTATCTGAAAAGAGGGAGGTATATATTCCTGATATGAAAAGAAGATTGCTTGTGCTCACGGCTCTTTCTGCGGTTACCGCGCTCTGTCTGGCCGGACCTGGTTATGCAGGGGAGGTTACGGATGGAAACATTCAGACAACGACAGCAGAAGACGGTGTGCTTTTATCGGATGATTCTTCGGATTTTGTACTGCTTTCCGAGGCTGTGCCGGACGCAATCCTGGAGATCCGTTATTATTCTACCTACAATTTCGTCGGCGAGAGGATCGACGGGTATGAAGAGCCTCTGGCGTTCCTGACAAAGGAAGCCGCTGCCGCACTCAGGGAAGTCAGTGATGATCTCGTTGAGAGGGGGTACCGCCTGAAAATCTATGATGCGTACCGTCCGCAGGAAGCTGTTACGCATTTTATGAACTGGGCGTTGGACGCGGAAGATATCCGTATGAAGGAATATTTCTATCCGGAGCTGGAAAAAGAAGTTCTTTTCCCGCAGGGATATATAGCGGAGCATTCCGGACACAGCCGCGGAAGCACGGTGGATCTGACCCTGTTCGATATGACCACGGAAAAAGAAGTGGATATGGGCGGCACCTTCGATTATTTCGGAGAGCTCAGCCATCCGGATTATACCGGTATTACAGAGGAACAGTACGCAAACCGCATGCTTCTGCGGGAAGCGATGCTTTCTCACGGGTTCCGTCCTCTTCCGGAGGAATGGTGGCATTTCACACTGGATGAGGAGCCCTATCCCGATACGTATTTTACCTTCCCCGTAAACAGTGATTCTGTCCAGGGAAACTGAAGAACCGAAAGGAAATCGAACAGGAGGAGTGAACATGAAGGTTACCAGAAATCTGAACGGAACGGAACTGGAAATCGCTCTGGAGGGACGTCTGGATGCTGTTTCTGCTCCTGAACTGGAAAGGGAACTGCAGGAAAGTCTGAATGGAGTGACGCAGCTTACTTTCGACCTGGAGAAGCTGAATTACATTTCATCCGCCGGATTGCGCGTACTCCTGAGCGCAAAATTACTTCTGGGAGAAGAGGGAACCATGAAGGTGAAGAATGTAAACGAGGTCGTCCAGGATGTTTTTGACGCCACCGGGTTTTCTTCACTGTTTTCGATTGAGTAAAAAGAGATCAGGGCTTTCACTGGCACGCCGAAAAGGGGCAGCCTGTGAAAGCCCCTGATTTTTTAAGGAGCTGTAATGATGAATAACAGAAAAAGAAGAATGATACTTGCTTTGGCTCTGATCTTTGTGCTGTCGGTTTCTGTAAAGGCAAATGCTTCCGGAGAGGAGGCTTCTGCCGTCCAGGAGTCTGTAAGCCTGGCCTTTATCGTGGACGCTTCCGGCAGCATGGGCTTTCTTGCGGATGTACCCGGGATGATCAGAGTGCCGGAGGAATATCCCCGGGAAACCTTTCTGAGCGATGAGATGGTAGACCGGCTGCTGGATAAAGAAGCCACGGATCATTCAAGGCTTGGTTTTTCCGGATTCCGCTATTATGTAGAATACAATGGGACAGAATATGCTCCCCTGGGATACTGGGATGGCAGCGGTATGGATGCGGAGATCGATGCAGACGGCAGTCTCGTTTATACCATCAAAAACAGCAGATCGGAAATAACAGGAATACTGAGAGACGCCGAAAAAGGGAACGCCGGCTGGTATTATGTGAATTCGGGATCCGACAAGTACCTGACAGATACGATTTTCGGCACGTCCAAAAGCTATCTCGGGATACCGGGGAATGCAGTATATCGTGCCGGAAAAGAGGGAAGCAGTGAAACCAGGGAGTATTCTGTGGACTTTTCCGATCCGGAAAGTCTCGGAAAGTGGCTGGGAAGGTCTTTTATCCCTGCCCAGCAGAAGAAAGCGTATCCTGCCATGTTTTTTGCGGACCAGGAAGGGTATCTCTGCTGCTTTCACGGTTTTATGGGCAGTACTGTGAGGCTTTCCCGTGTATATGAAAGAAAAGAGGACGGCAGAGTCCGGGAAGAGGTTCTGAAAGCTCTGGCCGAAGGAATACTCTCCCGTTTTATGGCCAAGGATGCGCCGCCCAGGATCAGCGCAGTGAAGTTCAGCGGCAATGCCATGCGCTATGAGGATTGTGTTCTGGCAGAATGGACAGAGGGAAAGGACCTGACTGACAGCCGTCTTGGCCAGGCTGAGAAAAAGTATGGTCTTACAGGGGGAACCAGCTTCCGGACAGGACTTGGAGCGTATAAGGAGCTGCTTCATCCCTTGGCCGGGGACAGAAAATACATCCTTTTGATATCGGACGGTGAGGATTCGGACAAAGGGAAGCCGGACGAGACAGGATGGAATACCAGGAAATACATAGATTTTTTCAGAAGAGAGAATTATACGATCCTTACGGTATATCTGGAAGCAGAAGAAGCCGGCATCAAGGCCGCTGAAAACACACTGCGTTCCTATGCTTCTCTGGGACATCGAAAACCATTATTCTGGATCGTCCCGGGGAACGGTCAGTCGTCCATGGATGAAATCTGCAGTCAGATCGCAGACAGTATCCTGGAATGATGTTCTGGGCATCCGCCGGACGGGAAGTGTTCACTTCCCCGTCCGGCGCCTGTAAGAATATCCACTTCCCCGTCCGGCATGCACGGTTCAGTAGATGATATCGTTTGCAAAAGAGAAAACAACATAGTCCTCTCTCAGAAGGCCAGGAATCATATTCTGGATATTCCGGATAAAAGCCTCTTTGTCAGCCTCTTTTGTCGTATCCAGAATCATGACGGAATCCGTTTCTTTTTTGCATTCGCCGAAGCATACAATATGGGTTAAGGACCCGATAGGATCCTTCATTCCGCGGCATGCGTACCATTTCACCGCATCCATGGCCAGATATGCTTCCGCATAGTTGTCCCCAGCTTTTGCGAAATCGAAGTCCAGGAAAATCCTGTTTCTGTATTGCTGCAGCTTTTTCCATACTTCATCGACACATTCCAGCAGAGTTCCGTATATTATTTCATTTGGTCCTTTTTTATTCATTCTGATCGACTCTTCTCTAAACGTTTTTCGACGGATTTCAGGCCTGACCTGACATTTTGTCCAGCCGGGCGGATATGCCTTTGCAGGCTGTTCTGATGTCATCCTTCCAGGTGTCTTTTCCTACATCCCACATTTCGGTTACATAGCGGCGGATTCCCATTTCCCACGCTTTGGCGATGACAGCGTCAAAATCCACATGTCCGGTAAAGAACGGGATTTCACGATATTTGCCCGGAAGCGTTTCCTTCAGATGG
The DNA here is from genome assembly GCA_017420455.1 of Blautia sp. GTDB lineage: Bacteria > Bacillota > Clostridia > Lachnospirales > Lachnospiraceae > Blautia_A. The sequence continues at coordinate 6,298 of JAFOJB010000484.1, read as the reverse complement.
AGGGCAATGATATGACCCCGTCCGGTCTCCAGGTCCGTGAGGACATCTGTATGATAGATGACCGCGGCGTTGGTCAGGTTGCCGGAATCGGGATAAACGCCCAGATAGGGACTGCCGATCAGATCGACATATTTCATCGCCTTCTGCGTGGTATTCATGAATTCGGTTTCCATGGTTTCAAACCCCAGGAGGACTCCCCGGGATGCTGCCATACGGGCCGCTTCGGCAAGATTCTCACGGAAGAGACGTTCGCTTTCTTCCGTGCTTTTTTCATAATAAACATCATATCCGGCCAGCTGGATGATCCGGATTCCCAGGTCGTCGGCCAGTTCCACCGCTTTTTCCATGATTTCCATACTGCGTTTTTGCACATCCGGATCGGACGCTCCAAAAGGATATTTGCGGTGTCCGGAAAGGCACATGCTGCGGATGGGGATGCCGGTTTCGTTCATCAGACGCAAAAGAGACAGCCGTTCATTTTTTGTCCATTCAAGGCGGGCCAGCTTTTCGTCTGTTTCGTCAATACTGATCTCCACGAAGTCATACCCGCATTCCTTTGCGCATACGAGTTTTTCTTCCCAGTTCATGGAATTGGGCATGGCCTTTTCATACAGGCCGATCTGATAGGCTTTCATACAATCTGTCCCCTCCTGCAAATGAATCAGTAGAAAAAATGTTCAGATATGATAAAAGATGCTCCCTCTATGACCGACAGTGTTTTTTTATCTGTCTTTCACAGAGGGAGTATTCTCTTTTTCTGCAGTTTCCCGGAAGGTTCCATACTGCGGGACTGCCGGGACTGTCCGGAAGGTTCCGTACCGCCGGACTGCCGGGAATGTCCGGAAGGTTTCACGCCGCGGGACCACCGGGACTGCCCTGGAAAGCTCCGGGCTTTCAGGACTGTCCTTCGATATAGGCCTGCATCTCATCCCAGAGACTGTCGAGACATTCGATGGTTTTCACATACAGTGCATATTTCCGGTCATAAACGGCGGACGCTTCCGCATTCGGCTCATATCTTCCGGAGATGACCGTCATGTTCGCGATCGCCTCGTCCAGCGTCGGATATACTCCTGCCGCTACCGCCGCGCCGATGGCGACTCCAAGGGCGCCTGTCTCGTTTGCGGCTACGGTTTCAACCGGAACCTTCATGACATCCGCAAACATCTGCGCCCATACCGAAGCCCTCGCAGCACCGCCTGCAAGCCGGATTACCCTGGGAGGTTCTTCTCTTGTGGCAAGAAGCCTCTCATAGTGCATACGGTGGCAGAAGGTGATTCCCTCAAACACGGAACGTACCAGATGCGCTCTGGTGTGAGTGACATTGGCCCCGACAAAGGAAGCCCTGGCGTTCGGATGAACATTGGAAGCCATGGAGAATGGGAGAAATACCGGAACAAAGGTCTCCAGAGGCAGTTCTTCCACCCATCGGTCGATTTCTTCATAGATGCTTCTGCCCTGCGTTTTCAGGTCTCTTTTGCATTCCGGCAGCAGTGTCTGTATAAACCACTCCAGATTGCCGGCAGAGGTGGGAGAGGATTCCTCAATGAGATAATAGCCGGGAAGCGCGAAACAGGAATTCATCTGTACGCGCCCGTCATCCACAGGCTTCTCCCGGGGATATTCATTGATGGACCAGGTTCCCGCGATCATGCACAGCTTATCCGGGTCCGTGACACCGGAGGCAACCGCACAGGCATTGATGTCGAACATGCCGGCCGCGACAGGCGTTCCGGGCAGAAGCCCGCAAGATCCGGCTGCCTCTTCGGTGACATGACCGGCAATCTCTGTGGAAGTAACCAGCGGGGGAAGCGCGTGCCAGATCTCTTCCAGACCATAAATCTCCAGGAGGCCCCGGTCGAAGCTGCATGTCCTCAGATTCATAAGTCCGGATCCCGAGTAATCCGTCACTTCGGCCCTTGCTTCTCCGGTCAGGCGGAAACGTACATAATCCTTGCACTCAAAAATGTACTGGATATTCCTGTAGTTTTCCGGCTCATTGTCGCGGATCCATGCAAGCAGCGCAGTAGGCTGGCAGGCCAGTGTATGCTGGAGAGAAAGAGGAAATGCCCGGTCCTGCGTGCCGTCCTCCGCCCATTTTACCGGATACCGGTAGGCGCGGTTATCGGTTGAGATGATCCCGTTTCTGACCGGACGATTGTCCTTTCCCCAAAGATAGAGTCCCTTGCCATGTCCCGAAAGACTGACGCCTGCAATATCGGAAGGGCTGATCCCGGTCTTTTCCAGCACGCCCTTCAGCACCCTGCAGTTGGCATCCCACATGTCTTCCATATCCCGTTCCACAAAACCTACTTTCGGTGTCAGCGCGTCCGTTGACACGGAGCAGATACCGATCTCCTGCCCCTTTTCATCAAAGAGTGCGGCTTTTGTTGTGGTGCCGCCATTATCCAGTCCGATAAAATAACGCATAGTATTTTTTCCTTTTATGAACACTCTGTCTTCTTTTATTCCTTAAACAAGCTGATCAGAATAGCGATGATGTTCCAGATGGAACCCCAGATCTGCCATGCGAGAAGCAAAAGAATGGCTATGGAAGCCGCACTTAAAAGGTTTTTCATTGGAATTACCTCCTGTCACTTTTTCTCGCGGATACGGTCGCCTGTTTCCGTGTCGAACAGATGCGTCTTTTCTCCACGGACTTCCAGCTTTATGATGTCGCCCCGTTTATAGCGCTTTTCGTCCTCCGTGATCAGCATCATCAGAACATCGCCGACATGAATACCGATCCGTCTCTCATCTCCGAGATTTTCGAAGGTCGCAATCTCCTCCGGAGTACCCTGGGAGTCCTCGCCGCCGATCAGCACGTCCATCGGCCGCACACCCATCTTGCAGCGGAATCCGTCATGGACAACACTGTAATATCTCTTCGGAACCGCAATCTGCAGATTGGAATCCTGGAAGGTGAAGAAGAACGTGCCATTCTTGTTGATGATGGTGGTTTCCAGAATATTCATGGGAGGCTCGCCGATAAAGGACGCGACAAATTCATTGGCCGGATCGTCATAAACCTCTGCCGGGGTGCCGAACTGCTGCAATACGCCGAAGTTGATGATCGCGATTTTGTCCGCAAGGGACATGGCCTCCAGCTGGTCGTGGGTAACGTATACGGTGGTGCACCTGATCTTGTTGATCAGACGCTTGATCTCCGTACGCATCGCCTGGCGGGCCTTTCCGTCCAGATGAGACAAAGGCTCATCCATCAGCAGAAGCTCCGGCTCACGAATGATCGCCCTGGCGATATTGACACGCTGCTTCTGGCCGCCGGAAAGCTTTACGGGCATTTTGTCAAGCAGATCGTCAATCTGCATCAGAGGAGCGATCGCGCGGACTCTTTTGTCGATTTCATCCTTGGCCACGCCTTTCGCTCTCAGATTGAACGCGACATTCCCGTATACGTTCAGCGGGGGATACATGGCATAATCTTCGAAGGCCAGGCCGATATTCCGATCCTTCGGATGAAGGTTGTTGACCAGGCGCTCCCCGATATAGATTTCGCCGTCCGTGATTTCTTCCAGGCCTGCGATCATACGCAGCGTTGTGGTCTTTCCGCAGCCGGAAGGCCCAAGCAAAGCAATAAACTCGCCCTGCTCACACACAAGATTCAGATCTTTTACGGCAAAATCATTCTTTACCTTTTTCTTCTTACCGGAATTATCATATCTTTTATAAATATGACTCAGTGTTAAACCCGCCATTATTCTTCCTCCTGTGCAGCAGCGAAAGCGATATAGTTTTCCTCATCATATCGAACGATATAGTCTTTTGTCTCTGCGTCAAAGAAGATCTAATGATCGATTTCCAAACGAATATATATATCACTGTCAGGCTCAACTCTTAACCCGTTTGGCGCGATCATACGCAGCTGGGAGTGACGGACGTCTCCCAGGTCCGAAACAATAACAGATTTATTGCCGATGCTTTCATAGCTGTAGACTGTGGCCTTGAAATACCCTTCCGCAGGCTCGAAGGAATATTTTACATGCTGCGGACGGATTCCGATATCAGCACGTTTGAGCTGGCGGTCTCTGATCTTTGCGTACACGCCGCTGTCCATGGGAAGCTCGTAGGTGACCGTGCTGCCGTTTATACCGAAGCTGGCTGCCAAGGCGTTACCGGAACCGGAGATTTCCGCGTCTATGATATTGATCTCGGGATCGCCCATAAGCTGCGCCGTAAATTCATTACACGGCATATAGTAGATCTCGTCCCCGGTACCGATCTGGACAATCTTTCCCTCCTTGATGATGGCGATATGGTCGCCAAGCGCCATCGCTTCCATGAAGTCATGGGTGACGTAGATACAGGTGGAGCCCAGATTTGCCTGCATTTCCTTAAGCTCTGTACGCATGGAGTTGCGAAGCTTTGCGTCCAGATGCGCCAGAGGTTCGTCCATGAGAAAGACGTTTGGATTACGGACCAGCGCGCGGCCCATGGCAACTCTCTGCTTCTGTCCGTTGGAAAGCTGGCTGGGCAGACGCTCCAGAAGATTTTCCATCTTCATGATTTTTGCCGCCCATTGAATTTTTTTCTTTATTTCTGCCTCATCCGTTTTGTACAGCTTACTTCTTAAGGCAGAGGCCATATTGTCGTATACTGTCATCTGCGGATATAACGCGTAATTCTCAAATACCATCGCGACATTGCGATGCGCGGAATCGACCAGATTCATGATCTCACCGTCGAACTTTACCACGCCTTCTTCAGGCATCATGATCCCGGCGATACAGTTCAGTATGGTGGTTTTTCCCGCACCTGCCGGCCCGAACAGGACAAAGAATTCCTTATCCTTCACATCTAATGTAATCCCGTCAAGTGCCTGAACTTTTCCGAAGGCTTTTTTAATATTCTCAAGCTGTATTCTTGCCATAAGATTATCCTTTCACAGCACCGAAACTGAGCCCGCGAACCAGATGCTTCTGGATGCAAAGAGCAAAAACCATGGCCGGGATTGCTGATACGGTGGAAGCAACCGCAAGCTGGCCATAATGCGCGCTGTCGGTACCTAAGTATTTCATGATCGCGACGGTTACGGGATATACTTTGTTGCTGGACAGGATCAGCGGGAACGTAAAACAGTTCCATGCAAAAATGAAAGCAAGAAGCGCAGAGGAAACCAGCCCGGGTTTGATCAGAGGAACCAGCATTTTGAAGAAGATCTGATACCAGCTGTAACCGTCTACCTGGGCGGCATATTCTATCTCTACCGAAATATCCTCAAAGTATCCCCGGACAACCCAGATCAGCAGCGGCAGAGAGATCAGCTGATAAACCCAGATCAGGCCCACATAGCTGTCATACAGCCCCATTTTCTGGTAGATCATGAACAATGGCAGTACAACCAGGATTTCCGGCGCGAACTTATAGGAAAGGATCTGGAAGGCGAGTTCCTCTTTCCGCGGGAAATTGTATCTGGCCAGAGCATATGCCGCAGGGACGCCTACAAGAATGGAAACAAGAACCGCACCGCCTGCCACGATGACGCTGTCGCGGATATATCTGATATAATCGGAACGAAGCAGGACTTCCTGATAGTTCGCCAGAGTCGGGTGGAAAATAAACGTTGTCGTAAATACTTCCGTATCAGACTTGAAGGAAATCAGCAGCATCCAGATCAGTGGGAAAAGCGCAAAAACAGCGTACACGATCAACAGGAAATTCATCAGGATATTCAGACCCTTTTGTTTATTGTTTTTCATTGCTCTCCTCCCTCCCTTTATTCTTCCAGACCGGCAGCCCGTTTCTGTGCGGAACGCTGCAGGTTGACAATACGCTTTGCAGCAATATTAATGATCAGCCACAGGATCAGAATATACGGGATTGCCGCCCCGAATTTCTGGAATTTGAAGCCCTTCTGATAGGCAGTGAGGGAAAGCGACATCAGGGAATCTCCGGGACCTCCCTTTGTCAGGGCGAAGATAACCGCATATTCCTGAAGGGCCGCCATCAGACGGAACAGAAGAGCAATATACAGACTTGGCTTCAGCATGGGCAATGTCAGGTTCGTGAAGTTGAACCATGCGCTTCCGCCGTCGATCTTTGCTGACTCAAAAGGAGACTTGGGGAGGGACTGAAGACCTGCCAGAACCAGGAGAATAATGAACGCGGTGTTGATCCATACATCGATCAGGATGACTGTCATCAGAGCGGTACCAGGAGCGGCTGCCCACGGAAAATTATATACACCAAATACATTCAGAAGCTTTTCAACAATACCAACAGAGCTGTTCAGCATCAGCTGCCAGATGATCGTCGCCGTTACCGGAGCAACCATCAACGG
>JAFOJB010000483.1 GCA_017420455.1 Blautia sp. | reverse complement strand
CAGGAATATATCCCAATATGGAAATATTTCCATATAGTATTGTATTGATATCGCTGATGTGTTATACTGTTCCTGAAAACAGCGTGTGCCAGTGGCACGCGTTTAGCGCATGACCGGGCCGGGAGGCAAGACCAACACGTAGTCTGAGTCTGAAATGGCGGTTTTACTGCAAAAGTCATTGAGACAGACCACTGGATGGGAGGAAACATGGAAAGATGAAAGATATTCAGACTCTGCGGGAGAAGAAAAAGGAGCTTGGCCTAACGAATCAGGAGGTGGCGGATCTGTCCGGAATTCCGCTGGGAACCGTGCAGAAGTTTTTTTCCGGAGCGACCCGTTCCCCCGGCAGCAGAACGCTGCTTGCCATAGAGAAGGCTCTGTATCCTGAGAAAGGCGGCACATATGGGAAAATCAGTCTTTCAGCAGACAGAGTGTGTGAACCGCCTCTGGCATATGGAAAAAAAGAACCGGAGGAATCCGGAGAAACAGAAGTGAAAGAGGTGCCGGAAGGCGGTTATACCTATGCAGATTACATAGCTTTGCCTGATGACAGAAGGGTAGAGCTGATCGATGGCCGTTTTTATGATATGGCGGTGCCGAATTCCCGGCATCAGATCATTATCGGACAACTGTACCTGCAATTTCAGCAGTGCATGCAGGGGCATCCGGAATGCATGGTTCTTCTTTCTCCGCTGGATGTCATGCTGGATGGAAACGACCGCACGGTAATGCAGCCGGATCTTCTGGTGGTATGCGACAGGTCAAAGCTTCGGAAGGGCCGTGTTTTTGGAGCGCCGGATCTGGTCATCGAAGTCATTTCTCCAGGTTCCCGCAGGATGGATTTCGGAAAAAAAGCAGCAAAATATATTGATGCCGGAGTAAGGGAATATTGGATCGTCGATGAAAAAAACCGACATGTGCTGGTATACCGGATCGAAAAGGATATGGATATCGCGCTCATGAGCACGGAGGATGATATTCCTGTGGAGATCTCCGGGGGAAAATGCAGGATTCATATGAAACCGATCCAGGATCTGCTGGATGATCTGGGAGAGATCTGATCCTTCCTGTGCCCGCAGAGAGGGGAAAATGGTGTTCTGTGGAATAGATAATGTGAACGCTGTGCCGCAAAAGGTCCTCCAGGTTCTCAGCGGCAGGCATTTTGCATGAACAGCCACTGAGACAGTGAAATGTAGCGGTGATGCCGTGAAATGGATCAGATATCAGGCAGTTTTATTTGACGGAGTAAGATGCCTATAGTAGAATGTCTGTCAGAGAAGAGAGAAGAGTGAAGAGAGAAGAGAGAAGAATGAAGAATGAAGAATGAAGAATGAAGGAAGTTGGAAGTTATTTGTGAACAGTGCCTGATCAGGAAGCAGAGGAAAGGAGAGCAGATAAATATGAGTAAATCGATAGTGGTTTATTTCAGCGCTGAGGCCGGCAGAACAAGAAGCATTGCCGAAGCTTTATCCAGAAAGACGGGATCTGTCTTATTTGAGATTATTCCGGATCCGCCCTACACCCCGGCGGACCTTCGGTATACAAATCCTCTCGCCCGCTGCAACAGGGAGAAGATCGGGAAGAAAGAAGTGCCGGTCAGGGGGAAGATCGAGGACTGGGAAAGCTTTGATACGGTATTGTTAGGCTTCCCCATCTGGTATTACGGCGCCCCGAATGTGGTCAGCACATTCTGCAAGGGGTACGACTGGTCAGGAAAACGTGTATACATCTTTGCAACGTCAGGAGGGAGCGGAATCGGAAAGACGAAGGAAAAGCTGGAGCCATATATGAAAGGGGCAGAAGTCCTGGACGCAAAGAGAGTCGACAGTGTCGGAGAACTTGCAGAGTGGTCTCTGTAAAACAGGATTGCAGAATCTTCAAAGTTAAGAATACTCTGTCGTTGGCTGCAGGCGCCCGCGGGTATAAGGAACTATCGCAAAATTACTTGTGCATTTTGCGATAGTGCCTAAGCGAAGAAATGGTGCCTGGGAAATGATAAAAGAGGCGGTGGGTAAGATTTGTTTGTCGAGGATGAAAAAGACTATATCATGCGGATGATCAAACAGATGGTCCGTATGTTGTTTTCGGTCATACTGGGAAAAGAGTACCAGCTGACAGAACTGCCGGATGAGAATAAATACGAAGTCTCCGGAAAACCTCTGGAGGAGTACCTGCGCATGGTCGATGCTGGTTCTGTCAATGAAGCGGAAAATGCCATTCTGGAGGGGATGGATTACGGGAACAAAAATGAAATTGCAGCACTTGTCCGATTCTATGAATACATCGGTGAAAAAGAGGATTCCTTTCTGGAAGAGCATGGTTATTCAAAAGAGGAGGCAATGGACGGACTGAAACAGATGGCCGAAGAATGCGGATATGGCAATATGCTGGAATTCTTCCTTAAATAGACTGATAAACGCCTGTGGAAAGGAGGCTGGATCGATGGGAATTCGGGTGTCCGTTGGCGGAGAAGACTTTGATGGGTTGAGAAAAAGCGGATCTTACTATGTTGATAAAACAGAGCTGATCTATGAACTTGTCTATAAGGCCGATAATACTGTTACGTTGTTCACCCGTCCGCGGCGTTTCGGAAAGACATTGAACATGAGCATGATGGAGAGCTTTTTCGACATCAGCCGAGACAGCAGGTTTGTGTTCAAAGGCCTGGATATCTCAAAACATGAGAAATTCTGTCAGGAGTGGATGAATCAGTTTCCAGTACTGTTTATTTCTTTTAAGGATGTGGATGGACTGGATTTTGAGAGTGCTTATCGACAGCTTCAATCTGTTATTGCGGATTATTGTAAAACTATAATTCATATAATAATGGCAGAAACTACAGACCCTGCCGATAGAGACATATTTGAACGGCTGCGGTATCAGAAAGCATCGCTGTCTGATATAAAGGGATGTCTGAAAACCATCATGCGTATGATGAAAACCGTTTATGGAAAACCTGTGATATTGCTCATTGATGAGTACGATGTTCCTCTTGCAAAGGCCAGTGAAAGAAACAATGCTCAAAACCAGTATTACATGCAGATGCTGGATCTTATAAAGGGGATGCTGAGCGTTTCACTGAAAACCAACGAATACCTGAAATTTGCCGTGGTTACAGGGTGTTTGCGTATCGCTAAGGAAAGCATCTTTACAGGAACGAACAATTTTGTGGCATATTCAGTGCTGGATGAGCGGTTCAGCCGGTTTTTTGGTTTTACACAAGAAGAAGTCGACAGGCTGTTAACAGCTGCAGGATATGTGGACAAAGCGGATATCATAAAAACATGGTATGATGGATATATATTCGGCTGCACACCTGTATACTGCCCCTGGGATGTAGTAAGTTATATTTCTGCGTTGTTATATAACAGGGAGGCTGCCCCGAAGAACTACTGGAAAAATACCAGCGGCAACGGCGTAATCAGGGATTTTGTGAATCACAGCGATTGGGGAATTCCAGATAAATTTGAAATTCTGATGAATGGTGGGAGTATCAGCCAGACTATTTCTGATGAGATGACATATGATACGCTTCATTAATCAGAGCAGAATCTATGGAGTATTCTCCTTATGACCGGGTATCTGACAAAGATTCATCCAGAGGAAGAAGACGATACCGTCAGTCTTAGAATCCCGAACAAAGAAATTGCCGGGATATTTGCAGACGCTGTTGTGAATCTCTTCAGGGATGAGCTTGATACTGGCAGGCAGAAAGAACTCATGATATCCCTTTGGAACGAGAACGTGCAGGACGCTGAAAAGTATCTTGGCGATTTCCTCTGGGATACGATCAGCTACAATGATTATCATGAAGACTACTATCACGCATTTCTGGCCGGACTGTTTGTAGGCCTGGGATATTTTGTGGATTCCAATAAAGAGAGTGGATTGGGGAGATTTGATGTGAGGGTGAAGGACAGGAGAAATCGCAGAATCATGCTGATAGAAGCGAAAAAATCCCGCAGTCAGGCACAGATGAATAAAGACTGTGATGAAGCCTTGCAGCAGATCAAGGAGAAAGGATATGCACGGAAACTGGAATCTGGATATGAAAAATGTATTTGCTACGGAATTGCCTTCTTCCAGAAATCGGTAATGATAAAGAAACTATGAGGTATAATAGATGATTCCAGTTGAAAGGAGGAAGGAAACGTGAAAAAAGGAATGCCGGTCCTGCTGACCGCGTTTCTGCTCCTGGCGGTTTGTGCCGCGGGGAGTGTTATGGCCGGACGTCTGGCTGCCGCGCCGTCTGCCCGGGCGGAAGAAGGGCAGAAGCCGGGGTATAAGCAGATCACGCAGGAAGAAGCCAAAGAGATGATGAAGGCGGATGACGGACACATTGTGGTGGATGTCCGCAGGCAGGACGAGTATGACGGCGGCCACATACCCGGAGCAATACTGATTCCGAATGAAAGCATCGGCTGTGACTCGCCTGAGGCACTGCCGGATTATGACCAGATTATCCTCATCTATTGCCGCAGCGGGAACCGGTCAAAGCAGGCGGCGCAAAAGCTGGCGGGCATGGGTTATACAAATATCTTTGAATTTGGCGGGATCATCGACTGGACAGGGGAAATCGTAACTACGGAAGAAGAAAATGCTTCTGCCGGGCTGAGCATCGAGGAGATCAGGGATTTCTATTATACGTATGATGCAAGTTCATATCCTCCTGTCTATCAGAGATATCGTTTTTATGAGGAGGATGGAGAATACTTCTTTTTCCATGAGACCAGAGAAGGAGAGGACTGGCCGCAGACCGAAGAAAGCATTACGGCATCCGGTACTGTGAAACTGACGGAGGAAGACTGGCAGACCTTCTTCGGCTATATCGCAGATGGGACATTGAAGCAGCCGGAGGACGAAGCGCTTTCCGGAGACGCCGGCCCCTGGATGTATCTGTACCGGGGGAAGGGGCAGGAAGAGTACGTTTTTGCATCATACGCCGCCAGACTTGCGTTTGAGGAATACTGCAGGAAGCTGAGCGGAGCAGAAATACCGAAAAATCAGGATGGAACAAGGTGAAACTGGGAACTTCGAAATAAGGAGGACGACAGGTTTTGCTGTCGATCATACTTTGGTCGACTCTGCAAAATGGCCGATCGGTCGGAACAATGAACAGGATAAGACTTTGACGGGTCTGATGAAAAGTCCATTT
>JAFOJB010000482.1 GCA_017420455.1 Blautia sp. | reverse complement strand
GCCCGACATGCGTACCTTTCTGTATCTTCCACTCATCTTTCAGCCGCAGGATAAGCAGATCCTTGATCTGATCCAGCTCCGAAAATGAGACAGACCAGTCCCTCAGCTGGACAGCCATCCGTTCCCCGTACCTGGCCGCGTTTTCTGTTATATACTCTCCGATGGTTTTTTCGATAAGATTCATTTTCTGTACCTGCCAGCAAAGGAATCTGGCAATCTTTTCCGACCCGTTTTATTTCAGATAATCCTTTAATCCGCCCCAGGTTTCCCTGAAGATACCCGCGTCCATCAGCTTGAGATCCGGAGCGATTTCCGGCTTAAAGCCGATCTGGTCCAGGACATCCTTCTGAAGGTCTACGCCGGGAGCGATCTCGATCAATGTCATCTTGTGGTCGATCAGCTGGAACACGGCACGCTCTGTGACATACAGAACCTCCTGCCCTTCCGGTGCGTACTGCCCGGCGAAGGTGATCTGCCCGACCTTCTCCACGAATTTCTGGATAGGTCCTTCCTCCTCCACCGTCAGCTTTCCATCGCCAATCGCCAGCTTTGCCTTGCCGCGGAGGGTTCCGGCAAAAATAACCTTCGGTGTTCTTGCCGTGATATCGATAAAGCCTCCGGGCCCGGTAAGACGGGAGCCCATACGGCTGACATTATTATTGCCGTCTCCGTCCACTTCACCGATTCCCAGACAGGTCATATCCAGACCTCCGCCGGAGATCAGGTCGAACATATCATTGGGAGTGATGATGGCTTCCGGATTGTAGGCGCTTCCAAAGCTGGGCAGAGCGGAGGGAACGCCTCCTACCATGCCGCTCTCTGTGCTCATGGTCACCAGGTCGATGAGGCCTTCCTCGGCGACGACCTTTGCGGTATCTGCAGGCATTCCGACGCCAAGGTTGATCACATCACCCTTTTTCAGTTCCATCGCGCATCTTCTGCAGATAACCTTCCTCTCGTCCATGGGAAGCGGTTCAATGGAGGAAAGAGGCTTTTTGATGTGTCCGGAGAAGGAAGGCTCCCAGAACTTTCCTTCGGTCTGCCAGTTGTACATGGGATCGTCGGTGACCACCACATAATCCACCAGATTTCCGGGGATCTTGACATCCTTCGGATTCAGGGTATCCTTCTTTGCCAGATATTCTACCTGAACAATGACGATACCGCCGCTGTTTTTGGTAGCGTTGGCAACGGAAAAGCCTTCATTGATGACGCTCTCGTGCTCGAAGGAGATATTGCCGTTTTCATCGGCAATGGTACCGCGCAGCAGCGCCACATCCACCTTGAAGGATGGATAGAAAAGATATTCTTCGCCGTTGAACTCGATGACCTTTACCAGCTCGTCCTTCGCGCTCTTGTTCATGCGTCCCCCCTCTACTCTGGGGTCCACGAAGGTACCAAGTCCGGTCTTGGTGATGAGTCCCGGTCTTCCCGCGGCGATCTCTCTCCACAGATTGATGATAACGCCCTGCGGCAGGCAATAGCTTTCCAGCTTCTCCGCTCTGGCAAGGTCGCAAAGGCTGAAGGCGCTTCCGACATGGGCAGAGGTCCATTTCTTTACCAGCCCTTCTCCTGCTTCGCCGAAGCGGGTCGCGCCTCTGGCTCCGTGCTCCTTGTCCGGGCCATCCGGACGTTTTACACGGTCCCAGCCGATGAAATTGTTTCCGTAACCCCAGTCTCCAAGAGCACTGGCCTGTTTCAGGTGAAGATCTCTCGGATGTCCTGTCTCTTTGAAATGATCGCGGATGGCGCAGGCAAGGCCTTCTGCCCAGCCCGAAAGACCCATACCGCACAGGGCAACCGTAGCGCCGTCCGGGATAAGCCCGGCGGCTTTCGCTGCAGTAATAAATTCGGCCATTTCGATCTCCTTTCTTAATTACACATAATTATGAGACAAGTATAGCACAATTTTGTAAACATGCACAATACATATTTTCAAAGTTTCTCGATTCCTTACAATTACGACAATCCTATTCTGCACTATGTCGGATATTATAAAAAAGCCTGAGATAAGAAGCACAAACCTGCGCCGAAAATACATCAGTCCCAGAACGGTTAGACTGTGAACTGCAGCCAGAAAAGGGGACAGATCCCCGTCCGGCAGGAATCTGTCCCCTTTAAAGAATATCTTCAGCGTTCTGCGTGCCTTTCTCCCGCCGGCCCACGGCGGAAATACTTTACCTGTTTCTTCAGACTCAGGATTCGGTCACGGTTTTTCCCGTGATATGCTCCGGGACAAGCGCAAACATCAGAGTTCCGGGACCGGAGCGAAGGATTTCTTCCTCAATATAGGCGTCGTCCTCTGTAAACTTATGGCTGAGCCGTCTGGTGATCTCAAAGATCTTCTCCGTATCCTCCACAAATTCGATCCGTCCGAACACGACCACGCTTCGAAACCGCAGAGCCCAGCTGCCCTCGACAGGTTTTCCCTCTCCATACACACAGAAGGAAGCCTTCCGGCACTCATGCATGGCATCGATCTTGTGTCCCTTTTTCCCGCTGTGGAAATACAGCTTTCCGTCCTCCTCGCAATAATAGTGATTCATCGGCATTCCATAAGGATAACCATCATCGCCCAGAACGGACAGAACGCCCCTTTTCTCACGCTTCAGGATCCCGATGCATTCCTGCGTCTCCAGCTTCTGCTTTACTCTTGCCACTTCCCTGAACATCTTTGCCTGCCCTCCTGTCATCCCGTTACCAGCTCTCTCACAAAGTCCGAAGAGGGGCATTTTCCGATCTGTTCCGGCGTCCCCTCCTGCACGATCCTTCCCGCATCCATCACCAGCATCCTGCTGCCGAGGAGCATCGCTTCATGGATATCGTGTGTCACAAACAGGACAGTGATCCCCAGCTTTCTCTGCAGCTGCAGGATTTCCTCCTGAAGGCTCCTGCGGGTGATCTCGTCCACAGCACCGAAGGGCTCATCCATAAGAAGGATCCGTGGATTCACGGCCAGCGCCCGTGCAATACCTGCCCTCTGCTTCTGACCGCCGGAAAGCTCATGGGGATAACGCCCAGCAAGCTTTTCCTCCAGTCCCACTGTGGCCAGAAGCTCCGCCACATGACGCTTTTCCTCTGCCTTCGACCATTGCCGGGAAAGGGAGGGCACGTAACCGATGTTTTTTGCCACTGTCATGTGGGGAAAAAGACCGACCTCCTGGATCGCATAGCCGATGCTTCTGCGCAGCTCGATCAGATTCCATTCCTTTACATTTTTTCCATTGACATATACTTCACCGGAATCCGGAACGCAAAGTCCGTTCACCAGCCGGAGCGTAGTAGTCTTTCCACAGCCGGAACGGCCGATGATCGTCAGAAATTCCCCTTCCTTTACAGACAGGCTGAACCGGTCCAGCGCCTTATGCTGTCCGTAGGCAACGGTTACCTGTTCAAAACGGATCGCTTCCATCATTCCTTCAGGAGTCCTTTCTCCACGAGGAAATCATGTGCCACTGCGGCTTCATCCTGCTCTTCTACTTCCACCTTATAATTCAGGGCGGCCATTTCCTTATCCGTAAGTGTGCCGTCCATGAGCATCAGGGTATCGGCAAGATCCGGATATTCCTCCAGAGTATCCTCCCGTACCACGGTGGAGCAGAAATAATTCACCTGCAGATGCAGGTCGTCCTCCAGGGCCACCACATCCTGCACGCCAAGCTGGGCATCTGTGGTATAGCCGTTGGTCACATCGATGGCTCCGCTTTCCAGAGCCGCGTATTTCACGCCGATGTCGATTCCCTTCACATCTTTAAACTCATAGCCGTAGGTTTCGCACACCAGGTTGAAGCCATCTGCCCGCTCGATATAATCCGGATTTCCTCCAAAAATGAGCTTATCAGAAACAGGCGCGAGGTCGGAGCAGGTGGCGACCCCGTATTCTCTGGCGACATCCCCGCGGATCGTAAGGCAATAGGTGTTGTTGAAGCCGTAATGCCCGATCCATGTCATGTTGAACTGATCATGATATTCCGAAAGCAGCTGGTCCCACATGGCATCGTCCTCTACGCCCCGGGCGTCATGTCCCAGGACCAGGACATAGCCGGAGGAGGTGTATTCCGGATAAAGATCGAATTCTCCGCTCTTCATTGCCGGCATGATATTGTTTGTTCCGCCGCCGATTCCTTTGGTGACCTCACAGGTATAGTCTGTATTGCCCTCGATCAGCTGTTTCAGTATTTCTCCCAGGATATACTGCTCTGTCATCGGTTTCGTAGCGATCTGGATCGGCTCCTGCGCTGCCATTACACTGCCTGTTCCGGAAAAAAGAGTGACCGCTGCGGCAAAGGCTGTTCCTGCCGCGATCAAAAATAATGATTTTTTCATTTTCCAGGTATCCTCCGTTTCTTTTGAATCTGTTTCTCTATGCGGCTGATCAGAAAATCGCAGAGTAACGCGAGCAGGACCAGAAGGAAACTGCCTGCAAAGGTCATGGCAGTATTATACATGGTGATGCCCCTGTAGATGGCTTCCCCCAGGCCTCCGCCGCCTACAAAGGCCGCGATGGAGCCGGTGGCTATGGACATGACGGTTACATTTCTGATGCCGGCAAGGATCACGTTGACTGCCAGCGGCAGCCTGATGCGGGTCATCAGCTGCCATCTGGAGCTTCCGAGACCCGTTGCGGCATCCAGGATATTCGCGTCGATTCCGGTAAGCCCTGTATATGTGTTTCGTACCATAGGCATGATCCCGTAGAGCACTATGGCTGTGATGGCATTCTTCTCTCCGATGCCGATCACGGGGATCAACAGTCCGATCAGGGCGATCCCGGGGATGGTATAAAAGAGATTGCAGACTGCCATGACAGGTTCTGCAAACCTTCTATGCTCCGAAATAAAAATGCCGATCCCCATCCCGATCACACCCGACAGCAGGACGGAGATCAGCGAAATCCTGAGTTGTTCTCCTAAAAGTTTCAAAAACCACGGCCACCGTTCTGCATAGATCTGGATGACCTTACTGATAAATTCCATATTTCCTTCTGTTCCTGTCCCTTGATGCAAATGACTGAAAGGCTGCAGAATCCCTGTGCCCTCCCACTGTCCCGCCGCAGGCACCGGCACTGGTTTTCTTCAGG